>JAAYPG010000016.1 GCA_012519905.1 Clostridiales bacterium
AACTAACTATCTTAATGCTAGGATCAAAACTCCTTATTGTTTCAGTCATTAGCCGTCCTGTAGATAATCCACTTTCTGAATTATCATACAATAGATATATTTCTTCAATTAAGGGATTTACCTTCAACGCTAATCTTAATGTCTCAATGGGGTCTATCTCTTCTGCTACACCTGTGACATTACATTGATCCTTAATTAAGCTTCTTATACCCTCTAAATTGACACCACAAAACACAATTGGGGCATCTGAGAACATTACCTTTCTATACTCCAGCGCAAAGTCAAGAGCAGCATCATCTGTGACAATAATTAAGTCTAAATGCCTGTTTTGATATTTATATTTGTAATATTCATATAGCCTGTCCCAATTATCCTTTGAATTATAGTTCTTCCAATCCATATACTCGACTGATATTGATACATTCTTTCTACTTGACTTAATAGCATTAAGTATCCCGTCTTTTTGCTCATGAGTCCAATTAAAACTATCATGATATGAATTTAAGATTAATACATTCTTTTGATACCCTTCATCTGCTTTACTTACAGCTAAAAAGTTGCTGCCAGAAAGTAAAATAATTAACAGCCAACATCCTAATGAATAAGCTATTCCCTTAATAAAATCTCGACATTTTCCCAAAATTCTACCTCATTAATATCTACTAAAAAACATTAAGTTGGTTGAAATTGTCTCAATATTTATGCTAGTCTGTGATATATGGAATATAATACTACATTATTATACAATTTACAACTTAAAACTGCAAAAATAAAGTATTAATTGGCAAAATAATAGGCTGGATATTCTCTCTGAAATATAATAGAATAGACATGTTCATTATAAAAATTACAAATGAGGTATTAATATGCTTAGATTTTATTTTATTTTGGTACCATCTATTGTTTTTAACTTTTATTATCTTCCTCTAATGTGGTATATGTCAAAGTATTCCCATAAATATTCAGAGCAAACACGTTACAAAGTAGGCCGTAGTCTTATTCGAATGATAAAAAGACGGGGACGAATTACTACCATTTCAACAGGCAAGGAATTTCTTCCTAAGGATGGTGGTTATATTATGTATTCAAATCATCAAGGCAAATACGATATGCTAGGAATAGTATCAACACATGATAAACCTTGCGCTATTGTTATAGATAAGAAAACAACTAAAGAGATTATGCCAAGACTATATACAAGGCTAGTGAAAGGACAAAAATTAGATAAAAAAGACCCTAGACAGCAGGTCAAGGCAATTTATCAGGTAATCAAAGAAATAAAAGAAGGGCGAAGATATCTGCTTTTCCCTGAAGGTGGTTATACAGATAATAAGAATACTCTCCTACCCTTCCATCCTGGTTCCTTTAAAATCCCTCTTAAAACAAAATGTCCGATTATACCAGTCGCTATATATGATTCCTATAAACCCTTTACTATCAATTCAATAAGAAGAGTGACGACCCAGGTTCATTATCTGGAGCCCATCCTTTATGAGCAATATGCTGGAATGACAACAAGGGAAATCTCCGATCTAGTATACGAAAGAATAAGGAATAAGATCAACCAAATTGATAACAGTAAGCCCTATCTTACAACTAAAAAAGCCGTTTAATAGTAGTGATTAGGGCATATACCAATATGAATTAAACTTATGGATATAGGTCTTGGCTCCTTTTGGCATTTGAGTAATTGCATTGAATACATTATAGTAGTCGCCCGCACCACCACTAATTGATATAGCCCCAAACACACCCAAAAAACCAAGTGATGGAAATATCATTGCAATTATAAATGGTATAAACCCAAAGACAACATTTGGTAACAAGGACATAAATATAAAACGTCCTTTACTCAATTCTTCAGGGCTAGTAACAAACAACATGCCCTTGCTCAAGTATGTATATAGATATACCTCTTCCGTGAAGCATAATCCATGCAGTATTTCATGAGGAAATAATGACAAAAGAGCCATAATAGACCCTGCCATAAGGGCAATATATGTTATTTCATCAGCTCGTAGATAAAATATGCCCATAAAAACAGCTACAATTACAAGGGCTAATACATTTCCGAATATAGCCATTTTCTTAGGGTTGTCAAACTCTTTAAATTTCACCGCTCCCGGCCTATGTTCCCTAGTGGGAAGTGATTCTGGATTACCATCAAACTTTCCTTTATAGATTAGCTTCATATCTGCCTCCTTATTGTTCATACCCATACATTAACTTTATATTTCATAAAAATCAAGTAGAAAACCATGAAATATATGGTAATATAGTAGGGGATACAAAAAACTATATAGAACAAAGGTTATAGCCTGTCATTTACTAGCTAATACATTAATTATAACAAGGAGAAGATGATTATGGAGAAAATGCCAGAGGTTGTTTTATTAGACGACGGAAGTAAAATATGGGAGAACAAGTTTGAAAAATTTGAAGCAAAGGTATATTTGCCAAAGTGCGACCCAATCACAGATGTAATAAATTATGGATTTATGACACCTTATTTGCTGGTATTTGAAGAAAACAAATATAGCCCACATGAGGCAAAGAAGTTTGCTGATGAAAGTGGTCTCTCTAAGATTGCAGCCAAATACGGAGGCAGTGTTGTATTTATCTATCCTACCAATGAGGGAGGCTGGCACAAGGCTCCTGCTGATCTATTTGCTTCTATAATATCTGAGACGAAAATCAGCCAGTATTATAAGGATGGCGCAGCCATAATGCGTAACAGATTTACCGGCAACTGGGAAGGCATCTATATCAGGGGTGCCTTGCTGCGCAGTTACTTATATGGCTTTGGTGCATCTGCAGATTATATCGCCAAGTATTGCCTACAGAAGATAGAGGGAGATGGTTTGTACGGCAAGGGAGATATCACTCCAGTTGTCTGTATTTTACAGAATCTAAGTGTACTACCTAATCCTCAAAGAAGAGATATTCCTGTAATTTCTATAGGTAATAGTGCCGCTGCAAATGATGCTCTTAAGGCGGGCCTAGATGACCTACTTGTTAAGGAGACTGCTGATTACATAGATGATTTTAATGGCTTTATAAAAAAATATCGTCGCATGGTTGGATATCTGGATGTAGAACCTAATCTAGAAGAAATGGGAATGGTTGTCGAGCCTGGTTATTGTCTGGTTCCAACATCCGTTGATAATCGGGGGGATGACAAAGATAGCAAGGAGCATAAAATAGGATATGTAGCATATTACAACCAGGGAATTTTGGATAAGGAGGAAGGGGTTCCTCTGGTTCTTTGTTTCCATGGTGGTGGAGATTCTGCCATGTGTATGGTGGCTTTGTCTGACTGGCATTTGGTTGTAGCAAAACATAATTTCCTTCTGGTAAGTGTTGAAAACCACTTAAATAGTACCGCAACTGAAATGATGGATTTGATTGCCCATCTGAAAGAAAAATATAATATTGACAGTGAAAGAATATATTCTACTGGATTTTCCATGGGTGGTTGCAAGACCTGGGATATGTTTCAGGAGTACCCCAAGGTATTTGCAGCGGTTGCACCTATGTCCGCAACCTTTGATGTGGGCCTTAATGTGTTTGGTCAGCCTGTTCAAAACATTAATCAGGAAATAGCTCTTCCAGTATTCTATGTAGGTGGAGAAGATACACCCCTTCCTGAGCTACCTTTCCAGGAAGCAAAGTGCCTTAATCGTATGGCCTATGTTCTTAAGGTTAATAAGGCTAAAACAAAATATGATGTACAGTTTGAGGAAAAAGACCAGTGGACAAATCCTATATGGGGTATTGATGGAGATGTAATATGTAAAGCAAAGGACGATGTTAGAGGCAGTATTCTTACCATGCATTTATTTGAAAGTGATAATGGCTGCTGCTATAGCATTTTCGCTAGTGCTAGTAATCAATCACATGAAATGAGGCATCTTAATTGTGAAAATGCCTGGAAATTCTTCAGTCAATTCCGTCGTCTACCCAACGGAGATATAGTAGGCGGTAAAATGGAAGATATCATAAAGCTCTATGACAATTAGATTAATTCCTAATGATAAAACACATGCGGGGATGATGCAATTTCCCTAACATGCTTAATGAAAACAGGAGAGCTAGTAAAAAAACCTGGCTCTCCTGTTTTTATATTATTATTGTTCTGCATAATTGATCAACTAATTCTAAATCCATTTGCACTCAGCTATAATCTGATATAAAAGGTGAATTAATCGTCTGTCTCCACTTTAGATTTTAATATATCGCCTGTAATTGCATCTACTTTATATTCATATTCAAACTTGCCAACCTTAAAATCAATCTCATAGATTGCCCTATCATCGTCATCGTCGTCATCATCTAGTTCGATTTCTAGCCCTTTAACTTTTGTAGCATCAACGCCTGCATGTTGGAACACAATTTCTTTTATTATAGCTTCACTAAGATAGCTTGTTGGTTGCTTAGTAGGTCTTGGGCTTTTATCATTTTTCTTATTCTTATCTCTTTCCTCTGATTCAGTTCTTAATACTTCACCTGTGAATGCGTCAACCTCATATTCATATTCTGCCTCACTAGTCTTAAACTCTATTTCATATACCACTTCGTAATCATCTTTGTCTAATTCGGCTTCATACTCTTTTATAGCAGATTCATTAAGGCCAGCATGGTTAAGTGCTATCTCTTTGGCTTTGTTTTTACCAATATATTTAGTGGATGTGGTTGTTTTAGAGCTTGCTGTATTATTTGAGCTGGTAGCCTTCTTATCTTCTCTATCATATTCTAATACTGCTCCTGTTTTTGCATCAATTTTATATTCATATTCTGCATTATTGGTTTCAAAATCAATTTCATATACCGCCTTGTTATCATCATAATCAAAGTCAACTTTAAGCTCTGTTGCTTGATTCTTATCAACTTTACTATGGGCAAGGGCTATTGCAAGAGCTTCTTCTTTTCCAATATAAGAGGCTTTATCGGAAGTATTGTTACTCTTATTAGTATCTTCATCATCGCCGTCTATAGAATAGTCCATAACTTCACCTGTTATGGCATGAATATCATACTCATACTCTATTCCTCCTACCTTACCCTAGATTGACTTACTCCCTCTCTCAAAACTTCCTCTAGCTATAAAATCAAACACAAGTCTATTATTAATCATAAATCTATAACGAATTCTACAATCAATGCTTTCATATACAATTCGAGTCATATTCCCTTTGACTGGCGCAAGTAGATTATGTGGATTTTCATCAATCAATAAGATTTGTAAATCATATCGACCTTGTTGTAACCACAATTCTCTTGTACTATATTTCTTGATCTTCACTCCTAAATAAGTTGCCAACCGATATTCTTTACCACCATAATAAACAATTCCTATGCAACCCTTAAAAGTTACTTTTCCAAATGGAATATCTGCTACTGATATCATTATAAGGTTATTTCCCCTGCTAGACCAACTGCATTGTGTCCAAAAGTAATCTCTCGGGAATTCTATACCTCGATCCCCCTCCACATACCCCAGGCCCCGATTGAAACACATCTCTCTTCCATTAACATTTAGCCTTCCTGTGATCTTATGTGCTAAGCTATATACACTATGGCGACATTGCATAAAGGGAAGGTATTTAAATGGCCCCATGATATCGTATTTGGGCGTTACGAACTTACTAAAATACAGTTTTCCTGTCACTGTGATTCGCTCTGTCCATATATCAAGAGCAATTCCTTCAGAAGTGAATATACTTTTACCTACCCGCACTCCGTTTCTTCTAGCTGATACCGCAAAATCATTGATCGGATAGGTAATTTGATCAGAAGCGGTATTCATAATCACTTGGATAGAGGCTGACTTCTTGCCCTTCTCATCTATATGAAAGGCAGGGATAAACGATATAATATCTGTATCATTCTGATTTCTATAATACCATCCTTCGAAATAGCTTTTCTTTTTATATGTCCCCTTGAAATTAGGCATATTCTCTACCCCATTCTAGTTTGTTTTCTTCTACCTAAATTCAGTTTGGCACAATATTGAGGTTTTATACTTTTAATTATAATGTTTTTGGGGCTGTTCAAAATATATCATTTTGAAACAGCCCCAGATTAAGAGGTAAATGAGATTGATAATGTATGGCTATAATAGCTTAATTTCTATAGTATGACGATCATATGAATTAAGCTTACTAATCTTTGATTTTGATATTTGCTTCTTATTATTTATTGTTTCTCCGTTTAAGCATATATCAGATATTTTATAATTACCATATTGTTTTTTATCTACATTATGATAGATGACTTTAAGCTTTTTATTGGCAAACACACAGGATACTGTGGCTTTACCTTCTTCATCAAATTGCTCAAGAAGAAGCTTTGGATCAAAGAACAGATTACCTGCGCTTCCTCTAACCCCATACATTTGAGTAAGGACAGTTAATAACAGCCAGCTAGCCGATCCGGTTAGGTAATGATACATACCTTCGCCCTTCTCATTAATGTATTCGGTAATACCCGGATAGACCTTACTCTTTTCAAAATTGCTAAGATGACGATATATACTATCTATAGCCTTAAAGCCTTCTCTTACAAATCCTCTCTTGTAGAGAGCGTAAGCATACATTACCGTCATGTGAGAAAATACAGCTCCGTTTTCCTTGTGTCCATAGGCAAAGCCAAACATTCTCCCCAGGTCTGTCTTCAGCTCATGAAAATTAGTGTTTAGACGATATCCACCAATTTCCTCAGAGTATAAATATTTATCTGCCGCTTCTATAATCTTCTCCGTCTGCTCCTTAGTTGCTATGCCCGACATAATAGTAAATACTTGGCTGGTTAACATCATCCGCACCCCTAAGGATGTCTCTTGCTCTACTTGCCTTCCATTGTTATCATAATAGCCATTAAACCACGCATATCCCCCTCTTGTTGTAATCCATTCGCTCTCTCTGATATGCTTCTTGATCCATTCGCTTTTACCAATGAGATTATCGTATAATTCATAACAATCCACTTCAATCTTTTTACCACTTATATGGTCCTTACAAAGATTGCAGAATTCATATAGGGTCTCTCTTTTTTCATTTATATTATCATAATATTTAGGCCTGAGATTAAGAAGCACCCTAATCTCCTTGGCAATATACAGCTTGCTAATGCCAGTCTCATTTACCAGTCTTTTAATCAAGCCAGCTATTTCCTCTAGGTTACTAGCATATGCAGCAGTAAAGGCTACACTCTCTCCTCTTTCAGCTGCCATATCCAGGGCATCATTCCAGTCTGCCCCTCGCAATCTAATATGATTATGCTCACCAACATCATAAAAGGATGTTAAATTCTGTACTAGAATATGCTCTAATATACTACCCTTATATACATTGCCTTCCTGGGTCATGAGTAGGTTTCCATCTTCCCTAGTCCACTTGGGATTCATCTCTTCTCCCCGATTAATTTGGCCATCTCTAAAATATTCCTTATCCTCAAGAAGCAGCTCCATATCCCCTGTTTGTTCTATATATAGACAAGTGGTAATAAAAGGCCAAACTCCATGATCCATCCATACCCGTGTTATATTGTTCCTATCAGCAATAAACTCACCGGGTTCACTTCCTATTATTGTTGCATTGGTTCCATCCATACGAATACCAGCAAAGTTGTTTAAGAGCATTTCTCTTACACCAGTAGGATTCATTACAAGTAAGGCCAAGCAGTCCTGCCACAAGTCCCTCCATCCTCGCCCACCCTTGCCATAATCATGATGGGGTAGAAAGGAACAGCCATATATTCTTCTTAACATGGGCTGAAATGTAACCCAATACAACCATTGATCAAACTCATTGCTAGCTGTTTCAAATCTTATATTTATCTTATCCTTCCAATAAGCTTTTGTTATCTCTAAGGCCTTGATGAAGCCTTCTCTATATAAATATTTCTGTGCAGTATATATTAATTGGGATGCGTCCTTGCCATATCCTAGGACCAGATAAAAAGCTTTCTCCTCACCCGGCTCCAGGCAAACTTCCCCAAAGCGTATTCCCCCTAAAGCCTCATAGCCACTGGTTTCATAGCCGCTAGGAAGAGGCTCTACCTTATCTGTCATAACAGCCTCAGGATTCTCTAATGACCCACCATTTCCTATATACTCTCCTAGGGTAGGATAGAATCCTACTATATTATTCCCATCCTCTGATTGACCAAAGAAACCATAGATTACATCATTAACCTTATGGCCTCTTTCATCAAAGCTAAGTGTAGGGTTTACAATTACACCAAACTCCATAGTGCTTATTCTATGTAATAGGGATGTAACATGTCTATGATCTCTTATATTATCTGCTGATCTTCCATAGATAGGCACTGCTGCAGTAGATGAAAATGTAATCCTTTCTGAACCCTGATTAGATATTATAAGTTGGGTTAATTCTACAGTATCACCATTACTGGGTACAAAGGAAGTTATTGTAGATTTAATACTTAACTTACTATTGGATCTTGTAACTCTATGCCACATAATACCAGCTTCAAGCATGGTTTCTTCTTTATCATCATCGAATATAAGCATCTGCTGCCTGGCTGATACTCCTGTGGCTGACCATGGCTGCTGCCCCTTAATCTTGACCCAAAAATTTCTTGTACACTTTGTGCTATGTAGATTCTCACTACTTACAGGCTCTAACCAAAAATGGTGCTGACCCATCTTTGAGTCACCCCCAAGATTGGGAGTAACACAGCTCATAACACCATTTTCATTAGCAAGAGGAAAGTATAGATAATTAGTAGTCTCAGGGTCTTTTAATTGAAATGTACCGTTTCTATCAATATACTTATACTGTTTCATTTCACTCAAATCCTCTACCTTCTATTGGATACATTGCATGGCCATCCGGCTATATCTATTAATAAGCTTACTGAATATCATACTGCGTCACACGAATCCAATCATACTCTGCAGTAAGGGGAACCGTCCCATCATAGGCCTTTAGCCAGCTATCAACCCCTATTCCAGGCCATACATTCATCATAACCTTGCTTGGTGTTGAAGGAATATTATCTGTAGCAGTGTAAATAGCTTCTCCATCCACATACCAGGTGATTGAATCTGGTAGCCATTCAAAGGCATATGTGTGGAAGTCATCAGCTGCATCAAAGCCCAAATCATGCATATATTCATGGTTACCAATTCCATTAGTAAAATAATTCAGTTGCATCTTACTGGTATCCTTACCTAAGAACTCAATATCAATCTCATCCCAAGGATTATTGTCACTGGGACCGGTATATGTAAAGAAGGAAGATACAACACCATTATTTTTGATTGGTTTCATTCTTACTTCATATAAGCCATAGCTATAAAATTCTCTAGAACGATATTCACTACCTGACCATTTTGGCTTGGCATTTTCACCATCACTATCAATGGTCAGTCTCATAATTCCATCTGAAAATGTAAGATTATCTTTCCTCCAGGTGCAATCAAACATATGCCCATTGCTCCAGCCATCTGCTATTTCAAACATAGCAGAATCATATTCGTCTAAGTTGGTCTCAAAGGCTAATCTAGCTTCATAGTCTTTCAAGACCTCTTCCTCTATCTTATTATCTGCTCCAGGTGTGACTTTTACATCATCCATGTCGATATCTTGAACATTATCCTTATTATCCATATCCTGATCTCCATTCTGCTTCTTATTATTTGATTGACCACAGCCAACAAGTATAATTGATGTAGCTATAACCATCCCTAATAGCTTCAGTACTTTCTTCATATTCATTGTCTCTATAAAGTCCTCCTATTACATAAAAATACCCCTATTCCTCTATAGTATAACCTTTAATACTATAGAGGAATAGGGTATAAAATTATGATAATCTTAGGTTAAATTATTATTGTTGAATAGTGATGCCCTCTATAAATCCTTGATAATCTATTTCATCTGCCATCATCTCATTTAGAGTATTATAGTATTGAGCAGAAAGCTCTTCTGTCATTATTTGATCATAAGCTGGATATAGGGTCCTATTTTTATTGATTTCCCAGATGGAATAAAGTAAGGGGAATTTCTGGGCATCAATACTTTGGTCACGATAAACCGGAATTCCTCCCCCGATATCATTTACTATAATATCTGACACCTCATGCATTATGTCTATGTACATATCAATATAATCAGCCTTCTTAGGGATAACCCCTTCCTTACTTATAACAAAGGTATCTACTACCCCTCCTATTCCTTCAGTGCTATTACCATTTGGAAAAGGGATTACTTCTACATTATTAGATACCTTAGAGCCCTCACCCTCAATAAGAGTGGTCGCCCAGCTCCCATAATAGAGCATAGCCCCTTCTCCTTGTGTAAAGGAATAGGCTGCATTATAGGCATCTACCTCTAAGTAATCTTCCTGCCAGGCACTTTTTACAACCAAATCATATAATTTATGGGTGGCCTGTATATACTGCGGTGATAAGAATAAGGCTTTTTTGTTACTGGCTTGTATTATATTATTACCCGATCCCTCTCCTTGAACTAAACTCATATAGTATAGAGAAGATACCCAGCCTTCCTTAGCACTGGTTATCATAGGTGTTTTATTCTTTTTATGTAATATATCTATAGTTTCTAATAAATGATTATAGTTCTTTGGGTATTCTAGGTTGTTCTGTTCGAATATATCCCGGTTACAAAATAAGGCCGCTGTCCAACCGTAAAGTGGTAGGGCATAAGTCTTATTATTAAAGGTAAAGGCATCTAGCCCCCCTTCAGTAATCTCAGCATTAATCTGCTTCTTCTCTAATTCATGACTTATATCATATACCATATCCGCATCTACTAATCTTTCCAACTTGCTAAACCCCCACCAGAAAAACATATCTGGCAGATTATTGGTCATTAAGGCATTATTAATAGCTGCTTGATACACTTCATTTTTATAAACAGTAATATCAAATACTATATTGGGATTATTCTCTTCGTATTTTTTTATAACCTTTCTTAAGGTTTCCTCAGTATCGCCATGTATAGTCCATACTGTTATTACCTCATCAGCCTTTTTACTAGCAGGCTCGTCACCCCAGATAAAATCTGAATAAATCTTAATTAGAAAGGCACACAAGATAAGAGCTAAGACAATTACCAATCTTGTAAGCTGTTTACTTTTCATGCTTTCTAACCACCTTTCAGATTTTCCTTATTATAGCTATTTTATTATATCACACTTCATAATTATCAAACAAGCATATCAATTTAATCTTCTTAGCCTAATAATCTCTTTAGCCAGGTCTATAGAACTTCTTTGTACATGAAAAACTTAGATGAACACTTATCTCGTATTCATCTAAGTTTTATGTGGCCTCAAATACGTAGGGGCATATTTGAGCACCGCTTCTTCTTACTTTACTTGGCTTCTAATATATGGCTTACTTAAAAAATGTATCTAGGGCATCCTGTACCTGTTGTTTATAGGTTTCTTGGAACTGTGCAGGTGTAACTGTTCCGTCAATTAAGGAATTAAAATCATAGCCAAATCCTAGGTTGTTATACATGTCAAATACTTCTCTACTACCTACATATGACATTACCTCAAAGTTCTCATTCTGAAGAGTTTCCTCCTTACCGGTTACTAGATACCACCAGAATAAGGACTCTCTCTGATCTGGCTCAGGCTTTCCTTCACTATAATTCCACATATCATAAAGTACATTAAAGACAAGCTCTGGATCCTCTACGCCAGCTGGTATCATATAGTATTCTCCAGCTGATATCTTACCACCGTTGGTATTCTGATCTCCTGATGGTCCTACAGGCCATTGAACAAATACTGTATCAAATTCTAGGGTAACCCCGTTAACTCCAGTATAATCATAGTCTGCATGTTCTGATGCAATCCAAGCAGCTCCAGGCCAGAAGCCTATATTACCTTCTCTGTACTGGAAGGTCATAGCCTCGAAAACAGCATCTGAAAATTCATAGGGGTAGCAGACATTATAGGTGTTATACATATCAGACATCATCTGAAGTACCTCACCAGTAGCTGCACTGGATAATTGCTCAGTCTTAGTTGCAGCTACATTGGCTCCATTACTCATTAGAAGTTGCTCAAAAGTATACTGGTGAAAACCACAATATCCATATTGATCAACGGTTCCATCACCATCTGTATCCTGTGTTAATTTCTGTGCATATTCAATGAACTTATCCCAGGTCCACTCACCTCTCTTATAAAGTTCACGGGGATCCTCTAGGTTGTTGTCTTGTAGCATCTGTAGATTAAATGCCAATGGATAAGTTGCCTCTATATTACTGGATAATTCTACCTTCTTTAGTAGATGAGCCTTGCCGTCTCCTAAATCAAGGTATTGTGCAACCTTCTGATTTGTGAATATATCAGAATCCGCAGGTAGAACTGTCTTTAAATCTGTTGCAAGGCCATTTATTGCTGCAGGTATACCAAAATTTAATTCAACTAGATAGATGTCACAATCCGGAGACCCTGCCAGTATTGATGTATTAATTGATTCCTTTACTCCCTCAAGAGTGAGGTTCTGCCAATAAAACTCTACATTGTATCTTTCCTCGATTGCCTTAACATTATCAAACTTCCAATGAGCAGACTCAAGGCCTGAATAGCTTGGGTCGTCTTCAACTGATGTATGTGAACTATCATAATATTGTGGCCACCAGGTTCCTATGGTTATAATTCTCTTTTCTCCACTAGGTTTAGAAGCTTCAACATCTTTTTTATCTTCTTCCTTATCATTAGTATCAACATCTGTTTTATTAGTAACACCTGTCTCAGTCTCATCCTTGGAATCCGGCTTACTACATGCAGTTATTCCTAGGATAAGGGTGCACACAAGAGCAAGTGAAAGTATTTTTTTAAATAACTTCATTCCTTTAACCTCCTTATTATTTGGCTCTTTTAGAATAATATATTTGGACTGGCTGTAAACCTTCTAGTATACTGGATATCCTAGAGTTACTTTATATACCTCCCAAGGCATATCACTTTCACACTGTAGCTGACTTAAGTAGGTTACAAAATCATCGGTTCCACAAGCTTGTACTAGCTGGTCATAAGTTATCTGCGCCCTTTTACCATCATCAGCTGGTTTACCTTCAGGTCCATCAAATCCAACACGTTGCCAGCTAAATGGTGCTCCATCTACCCATGACTGGGCTACAAGCCAGATAAAACCGTCTGATTTGTAGTCTATAGTAATAACACATCCCGGTTGTATCAAGGCAGGATCAAGTGTTCCGTCCCATGCCAAGGTAGTCATATCAGCAGACTGTGCATATTCGCCAGCACTACCACCATTACCGATTTGAACTTCATTTTTTACAGATACAATACCTGAAGGATAGCCAATACTTACACTATAGACCTCCCAAGGCATATCACTTTCACATTGTAGCTGACTTAAGTAGGTTACAAAATCATCGGTTCCACAAGCTTGTACTAGCTGATCATAAGTTATCTGAGCCCTTTTACCATCATCAGCAGGTACACCTTCAGGTCCATCAAATCCAACACGTTGCCAGCTAAATGGCGCTCCATCTGCCCATGACTGAGCAACTAGCCACATGCGTCCTTCAGATTTATAATCAATGTTTATAATACAGCCTGGCTGAATTAAGGCAGGATCAAGTGTTCCGCCCCATGCCAAGGTAGTCATATCCGCGGACTGTGCATATTCACCTGCACTACCACCACTACCTATTTCTATCTCATCCCTTAATGATACTATTCCAGATCTTTCGCCAATGGTTACACTTGATACGGTCCAATCCAAATCACTTTCACATTGTAGCTGGCTTAAGTAGGTTACAAAATCATCTGTTTGACAGTACTCTACCATCTGCTCATAGGTAATCTGTGCTATAGTACCACTTGGATTCTTAATAGATGCACCCCCGTCTGCTACTCGCTGCCAGCCAAATGGTGCTCCATCCTCCCAGGATTGTGCTACTAACCACATATCTCCTTGAGATTCATAGTATATATTAATAACTGTATTTTCCTTTATGAGAGCGGGATCTATGGTTCCACCCATAGCTAAAGTATTCATTCCAGTTCCCTGCTTATAGGCTATATCACCATCATTGCTCCACAATTCAATTTCATTTTTAACAGGGATTAGATTTGTCCTATCAACCTCCGAGAAGCCTGGGGGCTCTGCAAATGCCACTGTGCTGTCAGCCTTGATAACATTACCAGCCTCGTCCATAACTCTGATATTATCAATAAAGATATTGGCATTTGGGCCACCAGCAGAAGGGCCATTATCTGTCTGCAATGAAAGGATTATCATGTTCTGATAGCCAGAGATAAACTCTTCACCCTTATCAAGCACAGCTTTTGCAGTATTAGGGTTCTTAGTAGCTAGGTAAACTGAGAAAGGATCATTAGATTCTCTTCTCCCCTCACCACTGTATGCAGTTATTTTACCTGATGTAGCATAGAACTTTCCATCTGGATGCTCAGTTCCTACATCCATGGTTATAGTTCTTACATCAGCAATCTTATCCCCTACTAGACTTGCAATATCAATAGCAATATAAGGGATTTTGCCATTCATGTTAGTTACCTTAAGTGCCTTGCTGTTATTAAAGTCAGCTATAGATAATTCTGAGGCATCAGCATTTGAAGGAGCCTTGTATACTGCCACAAACTCATAAAGCCCATCTTCAAAGTCTATACTAGCTTCCTTTACCTCTACTACCGGCTCATTAGTTTCCTTCTTATCTTCAGTATCATCATCCTTGATGTCTTCCTTATCCGTTTCTTGGTCGGTTACCCCCGTTGGACTATCTGTCTCTTTGGTATCTTCTTTCTCCTTACAGCCTACCAAGGACAGAAGCATTATTGCGCAAAGTAAAAGCGCAAATAGTTTTTTTGCCTTCAATTTTTACTCCTCCTTTTTTATAAAATACGTATTGAGTATTTCTTTGGGTGGAAGCATTTTTTCTATCCCACAATACCACTACGCTCCACTCCCTCTATAAAGTATTTCTGAAGAGCAATATAGATAATAATAATCGGCAGCATTACAAGTACAATTCCAGCATCTAGATAGAGCTCTTGGATGGTTGTATCCAGGATTTTATCTACATTCTTAATTGTTGCCTGTAGAGTTGTTAATTTCTTGCTGATTACAATATCCTCACTAATCAGAAACAACTTCGAATAAAATGTATCATTATACTGCCAAACCATAGAAAACACTGCTACGGTTATGACAGATGGTACCGCATTTACTAGCATGATCCTAAAATATGTGTACCAGGTACCAGCCCCGTCAACTAAGGCTGCCTCTTCAATTTCTTTTGGTAGGCCTCTGAAAAATTGATTAAATATATATATGTATAGGCCTGACCGAACTCCACATCCAAATATTGTCATAATATACATTGGCACCGGAGTAGACATAAGATTTATGGGCTTCCCGGCAATTAAGCTAACTAAGCCCAAGGGATCGAAGTTTCTAAATGTCATATATATTGGAAGCATAATGGTATGATCCGGTATTACAATCATCACTACCACACAAGCGAACAAAAGCTTCTTAAATGGAAAGTTGAATCTTGCGAAGCCATAACCAACCATAGAGCATACAAATACTTGAATAAGCATAAGTGAACCAGAATATAAAAGATCTCTGCTTATTGTGGGTATATAGTTCAGGCGTTCCCAAGCAAGCCTATATCTTTCCAGGGTGGAATTCTGGGGTATCATATATACCATAGGATTATAGGCATCCGTATCAGACATAAATGAATTTACTACCATTCCTATCACAGGAGCCAGAATAACATAGCAGATACCGATAATAACTATAAAACTAAACACTTTGATTATAAGGTGCTTGGTGCTTGATACCATTCCCTTTGTATAGTTAATATATTTAGGATTGGATGTAGTCATATTAAATCTTGATTTTGCTTTACTATCTACTTTTGAACTCATAAGGCCACTCCCTTCCTAATTATAATAAAAGGTTCTCTTCTGAATAAATCCACATATTAGGACCAATATGAGACAGATGATAACCGTACTAACCAGACTAAATACTGAGCTTAGGCCATAATCAAAGCTAGTAAATGCCATGTCATAGGCGAGAGTAACAACCTCACTCTCTGCAAAATTGTCTATAACCGTATATACCACATTGGTTATAATATGGGGCATTACCATGGGAAATGTAACTCTCCAAAAAGTCTCATAGGCTGTTGCCCCCTCTATCTTAGCAACCTCATACATTGAGCCCGGTATGGACTGTAGGGCCGCTATGAATATAACTATTTGAACCCCTGAAGCTGTTATGATTTTGTTTATCCGGCCAACCGCAGCTACTATATAATCCAAAACTGCTTCGGGCATGGCAAAATCCTTAAACAGGTTGATATAATAGTTCACATCTACACCAGTGGATGAGCCTTCTGCTATCATCTGGCCACTCCCTGCAGATATACCCCCTGCCATCATCTGCTGGCTTAATTCCAAGGCCCCTGATATGGCACTGCTATTAAGGATAACAGGAAGAAAGAATATAGCCCTAACTACTGTCCTTCCCTTAAACTCTTTATTGAGAAGCATAGACATAAACAAGCTAAAGAATATAATAAGCGGTATATCTAGGATTATATTACCTACTGATGTAGTTAAAACCTGCTTAAAGGTTCCATGCTCTCTAAAGGCATATATAAAGTTCTCTAGTCCAACAAATTTTAGCTCGTAGCCTCCAATGGCACCGACACTAAGCTCTGACAGACTAAATTGGGCTGTTAGTACAATACTTCTTATATAAAAGATAATAAAACCAACAAACCATGGAAGAATAAACATATAACCATTTATTATTTTTTTCTTAGTAAGGGTCAGCTTTTTTTTCTTCATTATTTAACCTCCCTTATCTCATAGGCCTTAGCCGGAATGGTTATTCCCTCCACAGCAACATCCTCTGACAGATAATTAATATAAAATACGATACTGTTACTATAGGTAACCTTACTAATACCATCCCTAATAATCTCATAATCTATTATAGTCTCACCAGATACCCTACTTAATGCCTCATTTACATCCCGATATATTCCTACAGCTTCTTCTTTCCATAGGTCATACATGGTTGAATAATTTTTATGTAGTCCAGTATATTTCAATTCATTTGCACTTTTCTTTGTGAACAGATAATGGGGAGAGGCCCCATATTCTATTAGGTTCAGGGTCAAATCAGCCCGATCTATATCATCATAGAAATTAATTAAGCCACCACTATAATCGATGCTTCCATGAATAATCATCTGATATAAAGGAATATTGTCATCTACGATAAAATACCTGTTGTCACTCATGGGTACATTTATGATATCCGAGCTATATTTAAATGAATAATCATTGCCTCCGCTAACTAAGAGTTTCTTACCGGTAGCGCTTAGATTTTCAAACTGAGATATTACTACATCCAGCGCTTCTTCCCTATTAATAAGATGTGTCCTCTTCTGATCTGAGTGTAAATCCTCTCCCAGATCCCTCAGAGATATACCATTAATATCAAGACCATCTATCCCCTTAATAAATCCATCCACATATCTTTGAAGGAACCTGGGTGATAGAAGATAATAGCCTGTCTCCGGATATCCCAGGGTAGAGGTCTTCGAAAGAGTGGCAGGATTTACATTGGCAAAATAAGCATAATAGCCGGCTCCATAATATCTTGAGGTTTCTTGATATTGGTTGTATCTCTTGCTTATATGGGACACCCTTTGAAATGAAGCCTCTCCATAGAAGGACCCCCCATTGTCCTCAACCTTCTTACTTAATTCTTCTAAGCCAGATTTTCCCCCTAGCTTTCTAATTACTTTTACCCTATCAGACACATCATGGAAATACCCACCATTAAACCATCCCTGAAAATTCATTACCTGATTCTTAATTCCACTGGCCAGCAAATCATCAGATATATTAGCGGCATCCTTAAATGTTGTAACAGGATTAACAGATAAATACTGACTACCAAGAAAATATGCTGTTTCCTTAACGCCACCTACAAGATCATAGTAGAAGGGTATGTCACCATTACTATTCTTTAGTGTAAGTACTCCTTCATCTATTAATCTTTGTCTATAATAATTAGCTATTCCACTATAGCCCGCATACTCATCTGTTAGCAGAGTGTATTTTACACTCAGATTGTAATCATATATATCATTTACCACTATGGGTAGGTCTGCCTCATTACCGGTATTGCCAAATAAGGAGAGAACATCATAGCCTCTTAGCTGAAAGGATGGATAGGCATAGTTGTAGCTACTATATTTACCACTTATACCTGCTGTGATATTGGCCAAAGACGCACCATCCTCTATGGTTGCTAGAACACTAAAGTCATCTCTACATATACCAAACAGCCCCAGCCTTGCTTGCTCTGTATATTCAGATTGTGTCAAACTATCTGATATAGGGTCAAGATTATATATATACTGAGAATAATCAGCTGCATTAATCTTTCCGTTATTAAAGTTAATAATTGAACCAGAACCATTGGGAACAACCATATAGCCTGACTCATCCGCTCCTGCTGCCCCCATATATCTATGTAATTGGATTCTATATATCTTGGCTCCACCAAACTCCTTAATTTTGCCGGTGGGAATAGATACTAGAAGTCCATCATCCTCAAGCCTATATTCTAATGGGATTATAAAAGATACTGCCTCCCTGTCGTCCTCAAACCCGGCCAGCTCCATTTGCTCATAATATTCATCCTCTGTAAATCCAACATTCTCAAGAAAGCCGTTTATCTTCTGAATAGTTACCTTATTCTTCTGAGCCACACCGTTTAATTCGAGCATGCCAGGAACAGTCTTACTATCCCTATAATAACGTCCTAAGGCTTGGGCATCATTTTCAGCTAGCTTTGATTGTAGCTCCTCAAGCTTCTCACTGGTCATGAATATGGGTACAATCCCTGTGGCCGTACCGCTATAGTCACCTAAATCATAGATATAACGTATACCATCCTTAATCGCTTCAACCTCCAGTTGCCCACGCTCCACTGACATACTATAGGAGTCATATACTCCGGAGGCTCTATTCTTATTGAAGTAATTAATAATAAATTGAGATTTAAGATAACGTTTATTTGTATCATTTGCTATGGGATCATCATCTGCATTTAGGGGGTTGGAATATATGACCGCCTGATTCCTCTTATCATAAACTGCAACCTCTGCTGTCTTAGTATTTGTATATAATTTAAGGTGTTTATTTTCTGCCACCAAATCCATACCCTTAACTGAAGGGCTTTCATCAGGGATAGCAGCAAATTCTTTACCCTCATCATAATCATAGGTAGATAGATACTCTTTATATCCATCATAGGAGTAAAAGCGTATATAGTAATACAAAAGCCACCCTAATAAACACAACACAGCTAAACCAAGGATACATAACCCTACTCTTCTTGATAGCCTTTTATTAACATATTTTCTATTTTTATGTTTGGGTTTTTTTATTGATAATATCATTTTCTCCCCCGTTCTACTTATAAATCTTAATACTAATAAGCCTGGACTAAATTCTATATATAATCTCTATATAGATACTATAAAAGAAGTTATAAATCTGATATATCAGGTCTGCCAGCAGTAAGGCAATAAAGATAATAATAAAGGCTGCCACCATAGTAAGAAATAGTGTTACTAAGGTTTTAGCTAATGAATAATTGTGTACCTGCATGATACCCACTAACATCATAATCATTGTATAGGCTATGCCTACAAACAATATAAGATAATAGAAGGCTTCCTCCCCATCGGCTATAAACAAGCTGATTATGGTTGCTAGATTTAGGAATATAATCAAAGGAACCATGGAATAACCTATAGCAATAGCAATGTCCTTTAATCTACCCTCACCCTCCATCAGACAGGTTATAGACCAGTTGCTGACACAGAGAAGGACATATAATAATAGAACACCACCAAGCTCATACAAGCTATCAATTGTACGAGGATCCAAATCATTAACTACAAAGCTTGCCATTAATCGATTTAAGGAAAAGCTTAAAGAAAATATCATAACCAATAAAAGGGCTATGGGTATACTTCCTCTGTCTTGATGGCGAATCCAGTAATAACCATCCACAGGATGAGAAACCGTATAAAACAGATGCTTCCACTTATCCTTAGAGAAATATTTAGTCATCAAGCAGTCCCCTTTCCTTATTTATTCCCTTCCTTCTCCTATAGATTCGTCTTCCCACAGTAATCACAACCACAAGTAGGACAAGGCCTGTTAAGATATAACTCATATTTTCCTTAAGGACCTCATTTCGATATCTCCTAAAAGCTATGGAGTAATACTCGCTGCTCATACCTTTTTTGAGGTATTCCATGGCTTTTATATACTCTCCTGATGTCAGGTAAGCCTTACCTATACCTATATATGCCAGTTCATTATTCTCATCCAGTCTAAGAACCTTTTCCCACAATTGTACTGCCTTAGTCTCATCACCATCATACCTAAGGCCCACCGCTTCATTTATTAGGTTCCCATACTCTGTCTCTACAAATGTCAGAATTTCTGCTCGGTTTGCATCTAGTACGATTATTGTATCCCCAATGTTCTCAATAGCTACGGGGGTAACAAAGGTTCCTTCTTGAGTACCAAGGCCACCAAATATATAGAGTAGATTACCCTCATGATCATATGTAAATACTCTTCCACGCTTCCTATCTAGAAGCGAATACATTCCCTTTTGGCGGTATACCACATCAGTAATCTGGGAGGCTCCTGAATATTTGGTAAAGCCATCAACCTGAAGATCACCACCAAGGTTTTCATTACGGCCCTTTTTTATTACATCCTGTCCCCTCGGATTTAACCTTCTAATGGCCTGTATCCCATTCTCATCAATATTTGAGGCATATACAAAGCCATCATCATCAATATCTATACCTGTAAACTCCGTAGGGATAAAAAGCCTTTGGTTAGATCGCTCCTCCTTAGTGGCTATTCTTTTCCAGAACTTCTCCCATAGGGAGATTTTCACCTCTATGGTTCCAATAAACCCAATAAATTCACCGTTATTCTCAAAAACCATAATACCTTCAAACATATTCTGTGCTATGCAAAATACTCTATCAGCGTAGTCCACCGATACCTTTAAAGGTGTAAACACATATCCATCCTCTAGGATCTCTGAGCTGGGGTTTTTAATTATTTTTACTAGCTTGTAGTCCTTATCAAATACCACGATCCTATTCTTATAAGAATCAGCTACATACAGCTCATTTTTTATAGACACACAGACACCAGTTGGAAATGAAAATGAATCGTTCTCCCCCTGATTATCAAAGCTCTCAATAACCTTAATAACCTTAGTCATTTTACTATCAAGTATAATGATTCTGTTATTACCTGTGTCTGCAATTACTACATCACCTTCAGGGGTCTTGCATATATCCCTGGGGTTAGAGAAAACTCCTAGGGCCTCCCCTTCATATACAAGCTGAGTTCCTGATATTGAACCAGAGGGAATATAGGCAGCAGGGGTATAGACAATATCCTCATAATAATTATAGTTGTATGTGTCATAGGGCAGTTCATTTGCAAGAACAGGACTGAAATTGCTTGCTAGAAAGGTCATTATGATTAAAGCTAATATGATCTTTTTAAGTTTAAGTAATGATTTCATATTTCCCCCTATTCCTTCATACCTGAGGTTGTCATGGTTTCCATAATGTTGCTTTGACAAATCAGGAAAAATGTAATGGGAACTGCTGCAATAATAAATGTGACCGCTGCTCCTGCTCCTGCTCTGGCAGCACCACCCTGGACAATCTGCTGTAGGGCATACTGCAGAGGCTTTAATTCCTCATCTCTTAAAAATGTTCCTCCAGTATTTCCCCACATCTGCTGAAACTGGAAAATAGCCAATGTCAGCCAAGCCGGTTTAACATTGGGCATGACAATTGTCCAAAACACACGAAATTCTCCTGCTCCATCTATCTTTGCAGATTCCATCAGAGAATCAGGCAGCTGCTCCATAAACTGCTTCATCAGGTATAGCCCCATACCAAAGGCCCAGGACGGAAGTATAAGGGCTAGATATGTATTGTTTATATTAAGCCAGGATATTATCAGATATTGAGGTATCTGAGTTACCTGCCAGGTGAACATCATAGATAATACAACCATGCTAAATAAGATGTTCCTACCTGGAAACTTGTGCTTAGCTAAGGGATAAGAGGCAAGTGATGCTATTATTACGTGTCCTACCATACCCCCTACTGTTATTATTATTGTATTTATAATATAGCGGGAGAATGGCACCCAGGTATCATTCATTAAGACAAAGAGATCAGTGAAATTCTCTAGAGTTGGGTTCTTAACAAATATTTTCGGTGGATACTGAAACAGTTCATCTAAAGGCTTTAATGTATTATTTATTATCATGACCAGAGGTAAGGCCATAAAGATACCACACACAAACATTAGTAAAAATAAAAGTCCATTGCCCGCCTTAGACCTGTTAAGCTGCTTTTGCTTTGTTCTCATCCACCAGGGAACCCATCTACGGTCAGAATAATCTATTATTTCTCTCCTTCTCATTATTCACCAACCCTCCTAAGTACTCTCTGCACCAGCTTATTTGTACCTACCATTAGTAGAAATAGAATGGTAGCTATAGCAGATGCATAGCCCATTTCAAATCTTGTGGAACCATAGTCAATTAGGTGGGTAACCACAGTGGCACCGGCATAGTTTACCGATGGATTACCTGCCAGGTAGATAGAGACATCTGCCACAGCAAAGGATTGGGTGATCTGCATAACAGCACCAAACATAAGCTGAGGCTTCATAGCAGGAAGTGTAACAAACCAAAGCTCCTGCCACCTGTTCTTAACACCATCAATAGCAGCCGCCTCATATAGACTTTTATCTATAGTCTGAAGCCCTGCGATAAAGGCTAAGAAGCCAGTACCTAAGCTTAACCATAGCTGTACTATTATAAGTACAGGAAGGATAAACTTTTCTGTCTTTAGCCATAAGATAGCCTCATTTATAAATTCATACTTGAGTAATAATCCATTTAGATAGCCATAACGGTCTCCTGTAAGAATAAGATTCCATACCACATAGGCATTTCCACATATGCTGGGTGCATAAAATATAAGCGTTAGAAAGGCCCTTACCTTTCCTTTATACTCATTAATTATCCATGCAAATAATAGACATAGCATATAGCTAATGGGTCCGGTTATAGCGGCAAATATAATTGTGTTCTTCAGTGAAACTATGAAGATATCATCTTCAAGAAATAGCTTGATATAGTTCTTCCATCCTACAAATTCGGGCATCTCAAGCACATTAAAGCTTGTAAAGCTAAGTATTATGGACATCAATACCGGTAGCACTGTAAATAAGAAGAAGAGTATAAAATATGGGGCCACCATAGCATAGGATACCTTGTTTTTTTTCATTTCATATCTGAGGGTTCGTAGCTTATCAGCAAAGCTTATGGCACCTTCAGTTGTCTTTGCTTTCTTAGTTGCCATTACCAATCCTCCTCTTAACGGAGGATTTCTCCTCCTCATTTAATTCTAAATTTAAACTACCTATAACAGAGGATTTATTCTCACCCTCTTTGTCTATATCCAGCTCATCCATCTTATAGGCTATCTCAGCATTGATATATATTACCTTCTCCATAAGTTCTTCCCTTGGAGTAGCTGTATCTGTATCAGTTGTTACTGTATAGAAGGCATTGTTAACATTACGCCATGAATAATAACCTCCAGGAACCTGGGGTATTCCCCTGGTCTGATTAAACTGAGCCATAAGGGCCTTATAATCATCAACAGGCCATGACAAATTCTCCAGAGCCTCCAGATTAGCTGTTGCCACCCTTGCACTGGATCCCATTAGGCTTTCCATCTCTCTTCCGAACATTGTCTGTGTAGCTGCAGAGGTCCACCACTTTAAAAACTCCCAGCTTTCCTCTGGATATTCGGTATCAGCCATAATAAGGTCAGCAAGACCTATGCTTCCTGTGGTATGGTTGATGCTTCCATCCTCCTCTAATATTCCAGGAACCACAGTGAAATCCCAGAGGCCTTTTATATCAGGAGCTGAGACCTGAAGGTTGTTATAGAATTGATAATCTGCAATTATTATTGGACACTCTCCAGTCCTAAAACGCTCCTCTACACTGGTTTCCTTATCCAGCTTATAGTCAGTATAAAACTCACAATATTCTTTAAATACATTGATTGAGATTTCAGAATCAAGGGCTGAAGCGCTACCATCGGCATTATAATAGGAGCCACCCATTTGATATAACATCATAGCAAAGACCTGTTCGCCAGGAAGCATACCAAATTCCATCTGGTTCTTTGACAGCACTGTCATAGCCACCTTGACCTCATCCCATGTCCTTGGTAACTGTAGCCCAATCTCAGCTAATATATCCATCCTGTAGAACATCATAAGAAAGGACTGGGTATCAGGCAGAGCATATACTGCATCCTTATATGTAAAAGGTACCATTGCACTTTCTGAGAACCTGGCAGCCACCTCTGGATAATCCTCAAATTCAGTTAAATCCAGAACGGCGTTACGTATACCATAATTCACAGGAGTGTCATTGGCTGAACTAATCATACCAGCGGCCACTTGACCAGTAGCCACTTGAGTTGGCCCAACCTGGATGGCCACGTCAGGCCCTTCGCCGGCTAGCGTCGCCTTCAGCAGTGTGCCCATATCAACCAGCTGTACATTGACATTTATATCTGTCTCATTAGTAAAGGTATCATCTATTAAGGATTTGATAACATTAGCCTGATCTCTTCCTGTTCCTATCCAAAGGGTTAGGGTAACATTTTCAGAATCCACATCAGCAACATTACCAATCATGTTATAGTCAATTATAAAGGAGTAAAAAAGTCGTTTTATTTCATAGACTAGCTTAGACCAAAATGATGTGTTCTCGTATTCCACTTCTACATCAGGGGAATATATATTTATTCTATCAAGGGCTAAGGGCTGCTGAATAACCTGGGTAATCCAATTACCACAAGCTCTTACATTTACCTTATAGGAGCTTATTACCTTAATAAAATCCTCCTGGTCCTTAATGAGCTGTGTCAACTGGTCCCTCATGGTTCTAAGAACCGTCTCCTTATCTGAGTTGCTTCCTGCAACCTCTCTAAGCCTTAAAATAACGCCCTCAATCTGGTCTCTAACATCAATAAGCTCTGCCTCAAGACCCGGTAGGGTTGCTTCTATCTGGTAATCCCTATAGATATCTGGGGCTACTCCTGTAATTCGGATGACTTTACGGTATATAGAGTTGAGCTTTTTAACTGCATCCTCTACCTCACTTACGATATCTGAGAATTCACCCAGTACAACCTCCATTCGGATAGTATGATTACCTTTTTCTAGATAAAAATAATAGGGCCTTTCTTCATCATCAGATAGGACTATATTCCTCCAACGGGAATTATACTTAAATTGATAGTCCGACATTTCCTCAAAGGGTACTTCCCCATCTATAGTTATTTTTCTTGATACATTTATTCCACGAAGGTAGCTTTGCTTAGCATGTAAGGATATATTGTAATATCCTGTTTCAGCCACATCAAAAGACCATTCTATCCACTGCCCAGAATCCCTCCAGGAATTATCTCCAATGGTATTGTTAAGAAGTGTTTTAGAGCTTGAGGGATATATAGCTGGTGAGGATTGATCCTGCTTAGGATATAGCATTTGAGAAGATGTCATCGAGGCATTCTCGGCTTCAATCCTTATATATTGCCCCCTGCTTTCCTCTGCTCCTGCCTGATTCCAGCTATTAATTGTAGAATCATAATCCATAATTTTTTCGACATTCTTCAGGCTTATCTCGTGAATAAGCATCGGCTCTCTTAAGGAAAGCATGGATATAGTGTGATTGCCCTTGGTTAGGTATATTGCCAAGGGACTTGTGATATATCCGTTATTATCATAGCAATATGAGGATATCCACTGTGGTGCCTCTACACTGCGGGGCTTTATGTCATTGCCCTGATTGTCCTTCTCCCAATTTCTCATGGTAACTCCATGATTATCAATAAAAGTATCCTGTATCTCAGTCTTCCATATTCTATAGAATTCAATTAAAGCCATCTCATTATAGGGAAGCTTGCCATCTACAAAAAAGCTTCTTTGAATATCTGAACTTCTTCCCTCCACAGGGAAATACAATAATGAAAGATAGTAAAAGCCACTCTCTTCTACCTGAATTTCATATTCTATTAAGGAATTGTCCGCAGTTAATACACTGTCTCCTGCCATCCCGTCATAATCCTTATATAGCTCTGGTTCAACCTCCAGCCCGTCCTCTTCATATCTCACAAAATCCGTTGCAGCTATAACTATTTCCGTCTCGGGATAGGTTTCATCATAGGCTGCTATGTATTCCTTATAATTAGGAATTGTGCTATCTATGGAATAGGTATTAACAATATTCTTAAACTCCTCCTGTTTTATGTCAGTTGAAGCCCAAGCATGAGTTACAGATGCTTGTAACATAATACCCATTATTGAAGCAGTCAGAAGCACTGCCACTATTCTTTTGAAATATTGCTTTTTTAGCACACTTATACCCCTTTCAAGCTTTGGTCCTATTTTTCCAGACATCTCCTTATGATTAATTATAGAATAAATAGTCTTATCTAATAACTATGTAAAATTACGATATAGGAGGACAAAATTCTGAAAAAAGAGGCTGTCGCAGAAATGTAAGAGGGAGTGTATATATTCCATCACACACTGATTAGTAGTACAGTTTACTATGATTTGTAAATCTTAATCGGACTAAAGTCCGCTTTCGATAATACAAATCATAGTAAACCGTTCTCCTAAATGTGCATGATTGGAACATATACGCTCCCTTAATTACTTCTGCGACAGCCTCATGTTCTAATTACTATATTTAATTTGCTTTAATTACAAGCTACCTTTAATATTATTCTGGTGTAGCTATTTGCTTCTGATTGAATTTCCATAATTTCATTCATATCTTTTGTCTCATATAAAAGCGCTAGGCGATTTAAGACAGACTTCAAACCAAACCCTGACTTTACATCTAACTGCTCACCACTCATAATCCTATCTATGGTCACTGGGCTCATACCAACCCCGTCATCCTCAACGATTATCTCTGCATAATCTTCTCTCCTTCTTACTATAATAGATATATTTACAGGCTGTCCAATAGTCTTTATCCCGTATTTTATACTGTTCTCCACCAGTGTCTGAATAGTCATCTTTGGTATCTGTAAGGATAGTAAGCTCTCATCGATATCCTTATTAAGAATTAGTATATTGGGATTTCTAATCAAGGCTATTTTTATATAATCCTGAACAATGCCCAATTCTCCTTCTAGAGATATAATGTCATTACCATGATTCAAACAAGCACGATAATAGCTAGCCAGGGTAGTTATCAACTGCTTTGCTGATTCCTTCTCCTCAACACTAACTAAGATGCTGGCTGCATTAAGAGTATTGTATAGAAAATGTGGCTTTATCTGATGGTTAATAACTGATAGCTCCAATTGTCTTTGTAGTTTTTCTCTATTCTCCACATCCTCCATCAGGCCCCTAATCTGAGACATCATTTCATTTAGAGCATTTGAAATATCATCTGCTTCTGAATAATACTTTTCATTGGGAAAGCTTATATTCAGATTCCCCTCGTTAGTAATCTCCTTAGCTCTTTCAGCTATTATTTCAAGAGGGACGATAACACGTTTCTTAAGAACCACAGATGCTATTATTGTGAAACCAATAATGACTATAAGCATAAACACTATGGCAAATTCCACATTATTACCATGGATAGATTGCTTGGATGAAATCATGATAATTCCATCTATACTAGATAGGATATTGGCACTGTATCTATCAGGCATTTCTCCCAAGTTGTCTTCATATGCCTTAAGCATTTGCAAATCCTTACCAAGGGACGCGCTAGAGATATTACCTGGGAAGGTAATAACTTTATCAGATGCACTCTTGATAAGTATCTCATTCTCCTTATCTAAATACTTCATGATTTCCCCTTGAAGCTGATTAATATCCATAAATACAACAAGATAACCTAAGTGCTCCATCATATCCTTAGACCTTATATTACTTACAAGATAGATTATATTCCTATCTACCTCTACATTATCTGTACCTATCTCCCAGTAAAAATCTCCCCTTAGACTATGATTTTCATCTATGGACAAATTATCGATGGTTTTCTTTTGATCAAAATTATATACTGGATATTTAAACTCAGATACTATAGAATCCTCGCATATAATATGTACAGAGGATATGAGATCCTGCTGGGCCATCCTTCTCATAATAAGGCTACCAAGAAGGTTATTCCTTATGTCATGGTTTCTTGTAAAGATATCATGCAGTTCATCATCAACTACAAGCTCATCTGCAAATATCTTTATATCATCCAATTTGGAATTAATTATATAAGTCACAATACCTAATGATTTATCATTATTTATTGCTTGTCGATGGGTCAATTCCTTACTGGTAATCCCAATAAAGATAACAATACCAAGAACCATAGAAATAATCATAACTCGGATATAGCTACCAAGTAATACATTGGTAATGGTGGCATTATAATATGTTTTATCTGGTTTTCTGCTCCATATACTCATAATTTTCACACTCAGCTTTTTTATATTCTTGCGGTGTCATATCACAGTATCTCTTAAATAATTGCGTAAAATAAGTTGTGTCCACATATCCTAAGAGATTACTTACCTCATATATCCTCATATTCTTTTCCTTCAGTAGATACTTGGCCCGTTGCATCTTTAATTTAGTCACATAATTTAAGAAATTTTGTCCAGTCTCCTGCTTAAATAGACTACAAAAATAATTCTTGCTGATGCCTAAAACCTTACCTATTTCTGTGAGTGTAATTTTCTTATCAATATTATCTATCACATAATTGCAGGCCTGTCTTACTATATTATCCTTATATATCAAATAATACTTTTCTAGTATCTCAAAGATTCTATTTATTTCCTGCTTAAAGTCAGCTATCAAATCTGCTTTACTAATAAATCGCTTGTTTTTTATGTTTAAGTAGGTATCCAGCTTCTCAAGCTTGTTTAAGCTTTTATATTTCTTATTAACATTGTTTACAATGGTCTCTAGAATATAAATGAAACGAAAGCAGGTTCCTTTAATATCGCTATCACCGTATTCCATCTCCTCATCTATAATTCTTTCCATAAGCTCAAAGACAAGAGGGTCAGTAAGAAGTACAGCATCTATCAATTTGTTGTCTAGCTCACTGTTAAATTCTCTCTCCATAGTAAAGGCTAGATTTTTCTTTATATCTACTAAGGTTTCACATATCTGACTTTCTATGATAGGCTTTAATATATAACCTGCTACTCCATATTTTATAGCGGCTTTGGCATATTCAAACTCTGCATATGCAGTCAAAATAACTACAACAGTCTTGCTCTTTCTTTCATTAATTCTCTTTATGTACTCAATACCATCCATGATTGGCATTTCAATATCTGTAATAACCAGATCGATTTTATGATTATCCAGCTGCTCTAAAGCTTCTACCCCGTTTTGTGCCTCGCATACAAGTTTAAATCCATATTCTTCCCAAGGTATTAGTTTCTTTAGCCCAACTCTAACTATTGGTTCATCATCAACAATCTGAACATTAATCATTCATCATACCTCCCCCATATAATATCTGCTTGCAACAAAACCTCAGCTATTAATAGACTATATAATTTTAACAAAAAATACAAGCCATAGATAAAACTTTTTGTGTATTATCTATGGCTAAATATCATTAATTAAACCTTATATGTACTTGATGGTTAGTTCCATCATTTACGAGTTTGATTCTATTCTCATCTATAATTTCATTATCAAGGGATATAGTATAATTAAAATCCTTTAGCCTATAAAATCCTTTAGGTTTTTGAATCATAATCCTATAATGACTATCTAGGTAACGTAAGGTATAGCTCATATCTTCCTCTTCATGGGATAATAATGGATTAATAATCAAGCTATCACCCTGATACTCTATACCCAGCATCTCAAAGATAGTAAGAGAAAGCCATGTAGATGTTCCACTTAAGGTAGGTCCAATATGCTCCCCTGTGAAGCTATTGATATACTGAGTACACCATCTAGGATTTCCACAAAGCTCATAGGGATTATCAAATGTATTATAGGGTAGTGCCCTATCAACCATCCAGTATGCTAAATCTCTAAGCCTTATTGCCAACTCCTGATTATGCACCTCTTTAGCTGCTTTTATCATTGCTGCTGTTGCCATCATGGAGGCATGCTTAAAGATAGCTCCATTTTCCCTATCTCCTGGAAAATACTCTCCTGTAGCAGTCGTCTTGGATACTCTTGATAGATCCGTAGGACTCATTAGCATAAATCCAAAGGGCTTCTTCAGATGTTTTTCAACTTGATTAAGCATTATCTCTATCTGCTGCTCAGTAGCCTCTCCTGATAATATGGACCAGCTGAAGGAGTTTAGGAAATAGGTTCCATCTATATTAGCGTCACTGGAAAATCCATCATTTTTAGCACCAAGATAGGTTATATCTTCACCAAAACGGTTAAACAAGACACGGGCAAAAAAATCTTCTTTCCAGCAATTCTTCTGTAGAGACTGACTTAAGCTATCTATACTTTGCTCAAGCTCCTTCTGGTATTCAAAATCCTTAAGGAGCTTAGCCATCTCTTTCAAATACTCCATGGCCAGCCTTAAGAGGAATCCATTCATAACACTTTCTGAATAATAATCTATGGGGCCCTCAGAATTCTCCTTATCCTTACCAGATAAATATTTGGAATCTACCTTTAGACAATCATTCCAATCAGCAAAGTCTATAAGTGGCAGCCCATGCTTACCAATAGATTTCTTACTTGAATAATGAATAATAGCCTTTAGGGTATTATATACACTTCTCTTTTTTTTATCAGTTTCAGGGATTTCATGTGATTTCTTCAAAAAGTCGGTATCCTGGGAGAACTGGATATATCTATAAATTGCTTGGATTAGCCATAGGCCATCATCAGACCATTTACCTGGCTCCTTTCCCTTCCAAAAGAAATTATGGTAGCAATAACCTGCTTCAAAAACCTTCTCAGTCCATTGCATTAGTAATTCCTTTACAAATTCCTCTTTACCCATAGACATAAAATAATACATTGAAGCATAGATATCTTGAATTTCTCGAAAGCCAATCTCTCTATATCCCTTCTGTGTTAGGTCAAAGGACCTTGAAACGAAGGTTTGATATAAAACCTGGAAGGGTAGGTTATTGTTAATGTACTTGTTGTATTTTACATTCTGTGAATCTATGGACAGGTATGATTTATATTGTGAATACCAATCCATATGCTCTTCAAAGCATTTATCTAACATATCCTTATGACTAAATTTATTATGTAATTCCTCTAGCTGGGCAAATATAATATCATCAGCTACATCATCACCCAATAAGGATATTAGACCTGCATATTGATCAGCTATGACTTCCTCTTGGGGATCCAAGGTAAAATCCTTGCCCAGCGATATAAAGGCTGGCCCTTTTATACCCAGCTTATTAGATAGCTTCATTAGCCCTTGGGGATAATATAGATTACCATTTCCAATAAAATCAGCATAATTGGTTCCAATTTCCTCTGGGAATAATTTATCGCCTTTTTTATAGAACATGCCCGACATAAATCTAAGGTCCTTTTGGCAGGTATTTGGATAGTAATGTGGTAGGTAGGCTAGAAAATCGCCATTCTTACTCTGAACCATACCAGACTCCATTATAATTGTAGAATATACCACATCCTCCATGAAGGCTCCTGGAACTGGAGAGCCCATCATACCCGTCATTACAATCCTCAAATCCCTCTTCCTATTACCTATATTATTTATAAAAATACGTTGAACCTCTGTAGCAATGGGTAAGCCCTTGTACTGTGGAAGGAGGAATATTCTCCTTTTGACCTCTAAGCCACATTCAGTTATATATTCAATCTCTGTGTAATTGTTAGAATGCCTACATACAGCAGATTTAATATTACTATCAGTAACATTAGCTGAATAGAAGATTTGCTTCCCCTTTTCAAGAATATAAAACTGCCTATTAGCAGGAAATCCATTTTCTTCTGGCAGCATATCCCATCTGGTCGCCAATACCTGGGTAGCAGCGTGAGACCTAAAGCTACCTCCTCCCAGCCTGTCAACTACAGATTTGGGAGTTGTCTGCAAAGGATAAGGAAAATCCATACGGTTGCCCAATAGCATATTTGTAGAAAAATGCGGACTTGGAGAGGGCTTTTTCAGATCAATGATATGATCTCCATTGGCATCCAAATAACCTACCCAATGAGTATAATCTGAAAGACGCTCTATAATATGGACTTGAATATCCTTATCTATTAGCCTATTTTCAAGGCTTCCATTACTATATACATAATGATTAACCTGATTTCCTTCCCAATCAATTTGTAAGAAGTGAGATTCCTCTTTTGATAGACCTCTTAAATACTCTCCTACTATTACACTCTTATAGAGCTCCTTAAAGGCTGGTATCTGATATATAAAATCCCCAATTACTATCAAGTGCTTTAAGCTGATATCATTAAATTGGTAGTCATAATATCTGTTATCATCTAATAGTTCCCCAAAATATTTATGGGCTAACACCTTTGAATCACCCAGTATATCTCTTGCATTTAGCCTATGCATTATATGTCCCCCTCATCTTATATATTAAGATATTTATTCAATTTAATGTTAGCCCATATTATCTATGTTGTTAACCATGCAATATTACGATTAACTATGATAATATTATGATATTGCTAACTAGTGGGTTTTCATCAAACTCTCTCAAATATTCTAATCCATTTTTTAGTATAAGCATTTACACAATTATACTTTTTATTTCTATTTATTCTAGCATTTGATATAATATATAAGAGATATAAAGCTTTAATTTCCCTAATCTACGGATAGTAGATATAGTTCAACTAGCCATATGTTTTGCTTTGGAGCAAAAAAATATATGATAAAGAAAAAAAGAAGGTGTAAAATGGATAATAGAAAGATAGGATATTTTATAGCAGATTGTCGAAAAGAAAAGCAGATTACACAGCAACAGCTAGCTGATAAACTTAATATTACTAATAAAGCAGTCTCGAAATGGGAAACAGGAAATGGCTTTCCCGACATTTCAGTCTTACCAGATTTGGCTGACATATTAGGGGTGACCGTAGATGAAATACTTAGAGCTAAAAAAAGCGAGAATGATCAAGACCTTCTTGACCATAAATATAATGATAAAACCATCAGTAATGATTCAGATAATGTGATGAGTTATTTGGTTAATAAATCAATCGCCAAATTTAGACTAATGTCCTCATTTAGTATGATTCTATCTGCATTCGGTATATTACTACAATTCTTTATTTGGATGGAGACAAGAAATTTGACTGGTTGGTTCTTTGGTTCTTGGCTAGGGATATGTGGTGCTGGTATTTTTATATACTATCGAGCTTTAATGAAAAATCAAATTCTTGCTTATAATAAGTCAGCCATTAACAAGATATATGTAAGTGATATAAGTAATCCCTACCTTAAATCCTTAGTATCCATATGGGGAGTTATGTTGTTTACACTTATATTTTATATATTTAATGTATAGTTAATGTATTTGCCTTTCATAATTTAACCTAGAATAAAAACTTCCTTTTTTAGGGTGCTTATGTTATTATTGTATTCATATTACATTATGGAGACAAAAATAATGCAAAGAACTTGGAAGCAAGACCTTAAATACGGATTAAAAAGAGGGCTACCCATTGCACTGGGATATGTCCCAGTATCATTTACCTTTGGACTTATGGCCGTCTCAGGGGGTATACCCATCTGGATGGCTGTATTCATATCTTTATCCAATCTGACCTCTGCAGGACAGTTTGCAGGTACCAATTTAATTATATTGGGTGCTGGTTACTTTGAGATAACACTAACAACTTTTATTATTAATATACGCTATATGCTGATGTCACTTTCCTTAACGCAGAGACTAGATAAAAATATGAATCTGCCCAAACGTTTACTGGTTGGCTATGGTGTAACAGATGAAATTTTTTCGATTGCCTCTATGGAAGAAGGAACTCTTAGATTTCCATATCTTCTAGGACTGATAATGGGACCTGTCCTTGGCTGGACCACAGGCACCGCCCTAGGGGCTATCATTAGCGCTGCTCTTCCTGAGAGCTTAAGTAATGCCATGGGGATAGCACTTTATGGGATGTTTATAGCCATCATACTTCCTGTTGCCAAAAAATCAAAGCCGGTTTCCATGATTATAGCCATATCAGTAATGGTAGTTTGTATTTTACGATATCTACCCCTCTTTCAGATCGTCTCATCAGGCTTTCGTGTTATTATAGCAACCATTATCGCTGCCGGAATTGGTGCATTTCTTTTTCCCATAGCTGATAATGAAGATTTAGGGGAAGATAGATCATCTGGCCAAGATATAACTATCGAGCAGGATGAAGAGGAAGGTGGAAATCTAATATGAATTTAAACTATGCATTTATAGCTGTTCTTCTTATGGCATTAGTTACCTATATACCTAGAGTTCTTCCTATAGTGGTTTTTAGAAGAGAGATTAAATCAAAATATATTAAATCCTTCCTAAGGTATGTACCCTATGCGGTACTTGGGGCATTGACATTTCCGGATATTTTTTATTCAACACAAAACATTTTAACAGCCATATGCGGAACTGCTGTTGCACTGATACTAGCCTATAGAAATAAAAGCCTGGTTGTAGTTGCAATCGGTGCAATAGTTACAGTCTATATCACAGGATTAATTATATAAGCAATTAATATAGAAAGTTATATAATTTTATAGAGAAGGTCACTTGGCACAATTAGGAAATCATGATATAATCCATTTATAATTAATAACAAAGAGTTTTGCAGTTTATATGATCTACTCATGATCATAATAAGCCACAGTAATCAAGTAGGAGGTATATATGAGAAGGTATGTTTATTTTGCATAGCATTGGCTATTGCAATTTAATTAGATAAATTTGTTATAGCCATTGCTGAATCCTAAGCAATATATATAATTTGGGAGGGCATATGGGCTATTTTAGAGCGGAAGAAATTCTGCCAACACATATAATAGAAATGATACAGAATTATATAGATGGTGAAAACATCTATATTCCAAGAAAAGAAAGCAATAAAAAGGAATGGGGTTCACAGACCTTAATAAGACAAGAGCTAGCGGATAGAAATTCTTCAATTTACACTGATTATAAGAAGGGTTATAAGGTATCTGAATTAGCAGCTAAGTATTTCTTGTCAGAAAAAAGCATACATCGAATTATTCGTGATATGAAGAATAACAACTAGGAATTGAGTCGGTTTGAATAACCGGCTCATTTTTTTGTTCCCATTAGGATGCGCATTCTTTATTCTAAAATATCTCCATCTATAGATGCTAGAATTTATATTCATATGTAATAGCCTTTGCAGATCCTAAGTATTTTATAAGGAGATGTATAATGAGCTATTTAGTTAAGAATGAAAGTAGCATCGCCCCTAACCAATCATTTACTATAGTTCGTAAATGCTCAGGCTGCGGAAAAAAGTCTATATATATTAATAGCTATAAGTTTCGGGTAAACGCTAATGGTAATAGAATTGATGTATGGTTAATATATCAATGTAGAAGTTCTTATATTTATCAGGAGGTTGTTTTCAAGTAGGCCACTGCATACTTGATAATCAACCTCCTGGCTCTTTATTTAATAGCTTACTTATATATTTTCTTCCTGCATTATTTTAAAAACTATATGATTTGTCCGCCGGGCTCTGAGATGTTTTTTAGGGCTTCTTCAGCACTGGTCCCAGCTGTGGGTTCAAGTGAAATGTCACCCAGAGAAACAATACCAACTAGGCTATTATTCTCGACAATAGGCAGTCTCCTGACCTGGCGATCACTCATTATACTTGCAGCATCCTGAACATCCATATCAGGATTTCCAACGACCAGATTAGTTGACATAACATCACGTACTCTCTGATTATCAACCTGTCCGGGAGCCACAGACCTTACGGCTATATCACGATCAGTAATAATTCCAATTATTTTATCATCAGTACATACAGGAATTGAGCCAACATTATATTGCTTCATGAGCCTAGCCGCTCTCTCAATCGTATCATCAGATCTTAGTGTGGCAATATCCTTTGTCATAATATCTCTGATTTTCATGATTTACCTCCATTCTATCAAATAGCTACGAATATGTCTTTCAACCCACCTTCGCACTATCATTGATAGAATTCCCACAGAGGATTATTTTTATTATAATAAGTTCACAAAATAGCAAATTGCATATAAAAGTAATAGATGAGCCGGGTAGAACAGATAGAATATATACTTTAGACTCAAACCACGTTTTCCATTGTATGCTCGAATGAATAATAGGTTGAAAAATGTAACCGCTTCTACAAAGGTCATTATAGTAAGTGTGATGCATCCTGCAAGCATAGATTTGATATGTGATTTTCGATAACCATACATAATGGCAATCGTAAGCACTCCAAATGCAGAATAGTCAGTCCTAAGTACCTGAGCCAAGGCCATGCCGGCAACTAATACTAACAGGTCAGCAAACCGAACGCTACTTACCTCTAAAGAATTTTTCTTTATCATTATAATATAAACCACCAGCATAATAAGGCCAACAATTATGCTAATAATAAGGTAAACCTTAAGCCAATTATGTGCTTCTTCCCCCCTTATGATGGTATAAATGAAGCTAATAATATTCATAAAAAAATATGTAATCGCGAATCCTGCAGCCATAGCACCCGCAGCCGCCATAAATGGTAGCCACTTTTTATTTATGACCTTCTCTTTAATCAAGTAGAAGCCTTGCATAACAAGGAGTCCGATTAATAGAGTAAAGAAAACATTTTGATGATTGTTATTAAAAGAACCATAAAATGCAAGGTCAAAGGGAAACTCCGAAATCAATGCAAAAATAGCAAGGCGAATAGCATATTTCAAACGGTTACTAGTATATATAAAACCTTCTATTAATAGAAAACAGAATATGGGAAAGGCTAGCCTACCTATCAATCGCATCAGCCCATAGGACAATATCAGGCCAAAATTTTCTCCAATAAAATCTCCTAATAACTGCAAATCACTCTGATCAATTTTATCTAGACCTTTCATGATAAAGATTCTATCTATAATAACAGCAGCTGAATGATCTATTAACATTGAAATTATAGCAATTATTTTTAGACTACTACCTGTAATTCCATTTCTTTGCTTTCTTATTCCACTTCCATTATTCAGGCTTTTTGTAACACTATTCATGACTGACCCCCCACTCTAAAGTATTTGATTATTATGATACATCATTTATAACATTTATTTACAGTCATTACAAGATAAACTTTTCAATAACATGGGCAACCCCATCCTCTTCATTTGAAAGAGTAATATAGTCTGCTACCGACTTAGCATCATCTGTTGCATTAGCCATGGCAACACCCAATCCGGCATATTTTATCATAGCAATATCATTTTCTGCATCACCTATACATATTACTTCCTTTGCCTCTATACCAAGCTCCTTTGCAATAAGTGAAACCCCAACTCCTTTATCCACTCCCTTATCCAAGAACTCTAGAAAAATTGGTGCACTTCTAAGTATATTATACTTTTCTTTCACCCACTGTGGAATTAGGGGTATGATTTTATCTAATTTCTTCGGATCATCAATGAACATCACCTTTACTATATTAGTGGACTCATCGATATCTTCAATATTCCCTTCAATTACTGGTATTTTATTTATGCTGGATTCTACATGGGTATATGGATTGTTCCTAGGGGTCAATACACTGGTTTCTGTCAAGGCATGAATATTTACATCCAGTTCATTGCTTACCTTATACAATTCTTTATAGGATGTAATGGATAAGGGCCTATCTATAAGAACCTTTTTTCCATTGGTACTTTGGACAAGGGCTCCATTATATACAACCACAAAATCGTTCTCATTAAATAGTTCCAGTTCATTAATATAAGGCAGAACTCCATCAAATGGCCTTCCGGTAGCTAGAACTACACTTATTCCTTTTTCCTGCAACTTTCTTATGTCCGCCTTGCATCTATTTGAAATTTCCTTCTTTTCATTTAATAGGGTTCCATCCATATCAATAGCTAGCAATTTATACATTATCTGTCTCCTTTTATAGATTGATTATCCATGCATATATCATTTTAGACTTCACATAGACATTTCTATTCTACATTAGTTGCATGTTTTACGCAATCAGTGTACCCGGTACAGTAATTATTTTACTTTTCCTCTCCAATGCTCTATAATAAGGTGGAGCCAAATAAATACAATATATACAAGGAGAAAGTATATGAAGGTAGTAGCATTACATGGGCAGAAGCACAAAGGAAGTACATATCATATAAGTAAAATGCTAATAGATAAGCTAGACTGTGCTAAAGAGGAAGTTAAGGAGTATTATGTAAATGATATCTCTGATTGTATAGGATGCTTTCAATGCATAATTAAGGGAGAAGACAACTGTCCACATCGTAGCCAGACAGATGATATTATACAAGCAATTGAAGAAGCCGATGTAATACTTATTGATTCGCCAAATTATGTGATGAATATGTCTGGTCAATTGAAAACATTTTTTGATCACATGGGATACCGGTGGATGCCCCACAGACCACACCCTTCAATGAAGCGAAAAATCGGTGTTGCCATCTCAACTACAGCCGGAATGGGAGCGAAAAAAGTTACCAAGCTGATTGCATCCCAGATGTTTTGGTGGTCAGTAGGCAAAATATATAGAATCCCCGTAGCTGTAGCTGCTATGAGCTGGAATACAGTAAGTGACAATATAAAAACTAAAGTTGAAAAGAAAACTACAAAAGTAGCTAGAGAAATAAATAGAAAATCTGGGCATATAAAACCTGGGATAAGGACCAAATTTGTGTTTAATATAATAAAGAATATGCATAAGGGACAGGATTATAATCTGGTTGATAAAAATTATTGGAAGGATCAGGGTTGGATTTAATTATACATATTGACAGATCTATATTTAGCTGTTAAGATATCATAAATTTGAAAGGAAATATTTATCATGCGTAATTTACTTTGTAAGAAGCAGAATAGGGACGACGATTTCTAGCGCATGTATCTATGAATTATCAATCATAGGTACACGCGCTCTTAGTGTTGTGCCTATGTGGAAATATTTCAAAGAGCCACATTGGTAGTTAATATTACTGGTGAGGCTCTTTTTGTATATATAAACTTTTATACTGAAGGGAAGTGATGGTATGGGACATTTTGACGATGTCTTTATGGATACGGATAGGCAAAAGGTATTTATTAAATAATTTCTTTTATTAATTATCTATCACGTTAAAGAATGGAGGTCAAAATGAAGACGCTAAAAGGAATAGTTGAATACCCCAATATGGGAGTCGAGTATATATCCAAGTGTATCGGTAGCAGGTTAAACTTGCATGGAAGCATCTATAAGATTAGGAAAATGAGTGGTTTTGCTTTTGTCCTACTTAGGACCAAAAGAGATATAATTCAATGTATCTATGGAGAAGATTTTTCCAATTTCAGTTTAGATATGTTAAAAGAAGAATGCTGCATAAATCTTTCAGCAGATGTCATCAAAGAAGAACGTTCTCGAACAGGATGGGAGCTTAGAATGATAGATATTGAAATTTTATCAGAGCCCTTAGCCGAGAGCCCTATTGTTATTAATAATAAACTTGTTGATACCTCCCTCGAAAACCTCTTAGATTATAGACCTATAACTCTAAGAAACGAAAAGGAAAGAGCTATATTCAAGCTCCAGGAGGGTATATGTAGAGGCTTTCGCAAGTTCTTGTCAGAGCAAGGCTTTACTGAAATACATTCCCCAAAAATAGTATCCTCCGGGGCAGAGGGTGGGGCAAATATCTTTCATCTTAACTATTTTGGTGAGGATGCATATCTTGCCCAGAGCCCACAGTTCTATAAGCAGATGATGGTTGGCGTGTTTGAAAGAGTATACGAAATTGCCCCGGTGTTTCGTGCCGAGAAGCATGATACCTCGAGACATCTCAATGAGTATATCAGCGTAGATTTTGAGATGGGGTATATTGAAAGCTTTGAAGACGTAATGAACATGGAGGTTGCTATGCTTAAATACGTTCTTGAAATTCTAAAAGAAAATTATAGTCATGAACTAGAGCTCCTTAAGGTTACACTTCCAAGTATAACAAGCATACCTTCTATTAAATTTATAGAGGCTAAAGAATTAATATCAAGAAAGTACAAAAGAACCATTAGGGATTACGATGATTTTGAACCTGAAGAGGAAAAGTTACTCACAGAAATATTCAAAAAGGAATATAGTTCAGATTTTGTATTTGTGACCCACTATCCCAGATCAAAAAGACCATTTTATGCTATGGAGGACCCAAGTAATCCTGATGAAACCTTAAGCTTTGACCTGCTCTTTCGTGGTCTCGAGATAACAACTGGCGGTCAGAGAATCCATAATTACAAAGAGCAGATACAGAAAATGAAGCGGTTAAACATGAACATTGAGCTATTTGAAAGCTATCTAATGATTCACAAATATGGGATGCCCCCTCATGGTGGCCTAGGTCTTGGATTGGAACGCTTTACTAGCAAGCTTTTAAATCAGGACAATGTAAGACTTGCAACCTTATTTCCAAGGGATATCAATCGCGTGACACCCTAATGTGTACCCGGTACAAATCTGTACCGGGTACCAAACTTTTTGCATAGAATATATAAAAAGCCAGCAAAGGTTATAAAAATGAATAAATTTATATCCCATTTAATGAAGCTATGCTTACTTATTGGTTTGTTAGTATTGACTGCTACAATCGTAATTCAACTTAGCTGGAGAATATACATATTAATATATACGAGATATTTCTGGGGCTTATTCTTTCCCCATGCCAAGCTTCAAACTATAGTGGTTTTTATTGTACTAATATTAATCCTTCTTTCACTCTGTATAACCATGCTATACAAAAGGATAAAAAACCGCTAAATAACTGTACCAATGTAAAGTGTACCAATGTAAAGTGTGTAAAGTGTACCGGGTACACTAGCTGTACCCGGTACACTTTACACGGTACACTTTACATTGACATAATGATATAATTTATTATAATGTCAATAGAAATAAATGGAAGGATTGGCTATATGTCATATAAATTTATCATAAAAATAGCTCCGTTAATAACTTTGGTATCATTATGCACCCTTTTTATTGGATGTAAGAAGGCAAATCATCGCACAATAGCTGTTAGTGATCCCCTTGAAAAATCACAGATAATCCGACTGACAATAGACAGTAAGTACCTAGACAAGCCGGTGCCCTATATTGTTTATCTACCTAAGGGCTACGGGGATGGTAGGGAATATCCTGTATGGTATGGGCTCCATGGCTTTAGTATGAATGAAACAATGTGGATTGATAATGGAGTAGCGGAGGCTGCTGATGAATTGATAGACAGTGGTGAAATAGAGCCCCTAATTATGGTTTTCCCATATGTTAAGGATGCCAGTTTAAAGGAAATTGAAGCTGATTTAAAGGATGATGGGAAATTAGATGAAAGAAATGTTGATAAATTTATTAGCAAAGAATTAATTCCATACATAGACTCGCAGTACTTCACCATCACATCACAGGATGGGCGATTTATAGGGGGCTTTTCTATGGGTGGAATGATAGCACTAAGAATCGCCTTCCATCATACTGATTTATTCACGAAGGTGGGTGGCTACAGTGCAGGAGTCCTATCAAATGATTATTCCGATAGGCAGCTTGAAAAATGGCTGTTTCCTAATGATGATGTAGATGAGATAGATGATGTTGCCGCATTTGCAAAGGAAAAAGGTTTCATCAACCTTAATATATATTTAGATGCAGGCAACTCCAACGATCCTTTCACTGTCGGCCTAGAATCCCTATATGAAGCACTAAAGCTTCGTAATATTAAGTCCGAATTTATGATATATGATGGTGGACATTCATTACAGACAGACCTTATAAAGGATTACCTGAAATTTTATACCGGGACATAACAACGAGTGCCACGCTTGGCGAGGTACTCGTTGTTAATAAATACATGGGAAGTTGATATTTTTTCAACTGCCCATATTATATTAGTTTTCTCTTTTCATTACTAGCAATTGTCCATCATTACTACCCAGAGTAAGATATAATCCATCACTTGAAATATACACTCTATTAACTATAAAGCCCTCTTTAGGTTCGAGCTTTTCCGATGTCCAATTTTCTCCCCCATCGTTGGTAGTCAGGCAAAAGGCCTTAGTCCCTTCACCTGGTACTATACTTGAAAATATAACGACTCCCTTATCCTCATCAGTAAAGCAGATATCTGCCATGGATGTACTTTTTTTGTACAAACCGGGATTCCCCTTTTCATCAATAACCCCATAGCTTTCAAAATCTAAATCCCTACTAGACCATGTGGATCCGCCATCTGCTGTTGTATAAAACAATCCATTGTTAGTCAAGAGATATCCATCTTCCTGAGTTCTTAAGCATATGGCCGCAATACTTTTTATATCCTCCGGCAAATCAAGCTCTGTCCATGTGCTCCCGCCATCATTAGTTTTAGCACATTTTTTATTATATGCAATCCAGCCTACCTTATCATCGATAAAGTCAATAGCAAGATGCATGCCCCCTAGATTAATATCTGTTACTTCACTCCAGGTCTTTCCACCATCCTTGGTCACCCGTACATTATTATTACCCCCAGACCAAGCAAGATTCTCATAACTATATCCAGACAGTAAAGACACTTAGAGCTGTTTTCAGCTTCCGCCCATGTCTTACCTTGGTCATTGGTATAGTATATTTCTCCATCAAAGCCTACAGTAAGCCCGAAGTTTTCATTGTGGAAGCCTTCGATGATAGAAGAATGAACTATACTACTATCTACTACAGTATCCCATTTAGCTGCAGGGGCTGAAGTCTCTTTGTTTTTAGAGCATCCCGTAAGCAGCATAAGAGTAATAATAATACTTACTAGTAAAATGTTAATTAGCTTTTTCATCATGATACCCCCCCTATTTTATCCAAGACTCAATTATTGCTCCCCAAACATATATCAGCTGAGTCATGCTAATTTATACATTTTATCCCCGTTATACTTTTTATTATATGTTATTCTTTACTGGAAATCAATTACATTTTTTCACTAGATACAATTCTGTTATAATAGCTGCCACTACACCTATTATAACCATTAGCATCCTTTTTCTTAGAATAATATCTTTATAATATTGCGCCATACCCTCTTTTCTACTTAAGGAAAATATAATCAACTTTAATTTACTTATAAAAAAGTCAAAATCTGACCACTTGTTAGGAATCATTGAGCTTGGGTAATAGATATACATATTTGTTAACTTTATTAATATGATGCTCAAGAGAATAAGCCCAACAATTCCAATAAGGGTTAATACAGGTGAAGCATTTAGTGAGTATACTTTGCGGCTGGCGTATATTAGTATATACAGAGCGCTAAACCATAAAGGGATATGTATTAGCATATAGGAAAGCTTCTGATTTTGATAGCCGTCTATATATGTATCAGGTGTGCCAAGTCCATTTGTAGTAATAAATCTTTCTGCCAAAAGCTTGGCATTCTCTGTATCAGTGTAGGACATCTCCAGGCAGCTATATTTTTTATCATCTAGACTCTTATATGGGCCTTCTTCCTCCTGAATTATCATAACATTACTATCAATCTCATCTATCACACCCCGTATTATGTACTCTTTATTATGAATGCAAGACTTCATTCCTACGACATTAGGGTTACCATATAACCTATAGGCTGTGGCCCTGTCGATGACACATCCCATTTTGTCCTCAGCTGTAAGATATCCTCCATACAGCATTGATACCGGATATATCTTTGACATATCTCCTGCCACTGTTATTAGGGATATCTTCATTGAATTACCTTTTCCTTCATTGGTAATATCAATATTCTCCTCCCTCTGCCATAGGGTTATTTCAGGAATATAGTTATCCTCTCTTGATATCATATCTTCTAGAATAATATCTATCTGTTGCCTAGTTATTACAGGCTCATGGTATCTAACACTAACAGCACTATGATAGTCGGAAATATACATTTGATTTATAATAGAAACAATCCAAAGAAATGCACCTACTACCAATGTCGTTATCTTCCATATAAATCTTCTTCTAAAATGAATCTGCTTATGCATCATTATATAATCTCCTAAGCTATTCTATATGAATGCAACCTAGCTTTTATGGTTTTATCCCCCAAAGCTATTCAACACGAACCCTATCTCCTGGATTTATATATTTATTGCTATCTGTTATAACCTGGCTCTTCCCTATTAATCCTTCTACAGCCACAATAGATGTGCCTTTAGCTAATAGATTCACGTTTCTGCGTACTGCAATTAGCTGTGTACCAAGAATATCTTCCTGTTCATCTATTACCAACACATAGTAGCCATAGTTATCCTCACGAAGCGCTTGTATCGGGATACATTGATTATATTGCTCTGTTTCTGTAGTAATCTTAAATTTAGCCTTTTCTCCCAAATAATAGTCTCCCCCCTGAGGCAAACTAGAGATAAACTCTGTCATCCCCTCTTTGTTAATCGATATCTTCCCTATCTCTGAATCGATAGAGTTCCTCTTACCCGCTAAAGTAACATTAACATTGTCACCCAAGTCAATTCTGATCGTACTCTTGCTGTCATATGCTCCCTTAAATACATAATTACCAGTTCCTATCTTTATTAATTCTTCACCGGTCGTAGTTCTACCAGCAACTAAATCGATATGTGTAACAACTCCCTCATAAGGAGAAAGCACTTGACCAGAGAGCTCCATTAATGCAGCGACCTATCACCCCTAAGATACCGTTCAGCCTCGTCTAGAATCATATCAATCATAGTCATATCATTTTCCATCGGTCCTTCTAAAGACTTTATCTGTTCATAAATGGCTTTTCTATCTTCTAGTGTAGGATATTCTGCATAGATCATATAATCCTCTCCACCAGCAGATTGTACTATATCATTATCTTTACTACCAGTTCCTCCATAGCTGCCTTATTCACAGCGAAGCCATCATTTAAGTCTGCGCTCTGAACCTCTTCGGAGAATAATAGTTGCACAAATTCCTTAGCCAGTTTCTTATTTGAGGCTTCATCTACATTCTTGTCATTTACTCCTTTTGAACCACAGCCTGTCATTGCCATAACAAGCAAGACAAAGATAATTGTTAAAGATACCACCTTTTTCATACAAAATCTCTCCGCTACTTATTGGCATTATTTTATGGGGTACTTCTGTACCAACTTAATACAATTATAATTTTTATATATCTAATTAATCTCTAAATCAAACACCCAATTTTTAGAGAAATATTAGAGAAATAAATGGTAATATGTTATAGTATAGAAACTAGGAGAATTTACCTTATAAGGGGAGTGCTATTTATGAAGCTTTTGACTACCACTATTTCAACAGAAGGAGCTATGCTTTGAGCTTGACCTGCAAGAGGATGAACTTCCTATAATATCTGGAGATAAGGATAGACTAAAGCAAATCCTATCTATACTACTGGACAATTCCATAGCCTATACCCCTCCCGGCAAGAAAGTAATATTACGACAGGCAAGATCTCAGTCCGAGATACAGAAGATGGCGGTGCAACCTTTGTGATAACTGTACCCGGTACAGTTTAGTATCGGGTACAAGCTAGACTTTTCATCCACAAAATGCTATAATAATAAATGTAATTAACAGACCTACCTCAACTATGAGTTGGTCTATTTTTTATCGTTCTATAACTGTCAAATAATAGTTATCAGAACTGAATACAATCTAATATATTACTAGAATTATGGAGCATAAAATGAAAAGACATTTATTAAGGACACTATTAGCATCAATAATCTTTATTCTACTATCATTTGTTGTACGTACATACCCTGATGGCTTTATCAATAGCTTTGGAGATATAAACCTCTCCCATGAGGATGATAAGGAGTATCCTCTATTAAAAGTACATTTTATAGATGTAGGTCAGGGCGATGCTATACTAATACAATCAGAGGACAGCCATATGCTAATTGACGCAGGAGAAAGGCATAATAGCGATACTTTAATCAGTTATCTAAGAGAAAATAGTGTTAGCAAATTAGAATATGTAATAGCTACACATCCCCATAGCGATCATATAGGAAGCCTTGCAAATGTGATTGACAACTTCCAAATAGGTAAAATAATTATGCCTGATGCTATAAGTACTACAAAGACTTTTGAAAACTTATTAGATACAATAGCCAAGAATAATTTAAAAATTACTAAGCCTATAATAGGGACTGAATATATTTTAGGGAGCGCCTCCTTCGTTATTATAGCCCCCAATGGAAGCAATTATAAGAATTTGAATGATTATAGCGTGGGTATAAAGCTGAAGCACAATGAAAACTCTTTTGTCTTTACCGGTGATGCAGAAAAACTCTCTGAAAATGAAATGCTAGAAAATGGAATTAACTTAAAGGCAGATGTATTTAAACTAGCCCATCATGGTTCTTCCACCAGTAATAGTGATGACTTTTTGGATGCAGTTGATCCAATGATATGTGTTGTCAGTGCGAAAAAAGATAATTCATATGGTCACCCGCATGTGGAGATTATGCAGGCTATGAAGGATAGAAATATAATTTTGTATAGAACAGATGAACAGGGTACAATTATCCTTGAATCTGATGGCAAAACCATAACAGCCAATACAAGGCCCTATAAGATAAGCGAAAAGGATACTATTCGTTCCAAACCATAGTTAAAAGGAGCTTGCCATGAAAAGATATATCGTTGATAGATTTGAAGATCCTTATGCCATATGTGAAAATGAAAAAGGGGATTTTGTTAATATTGAAAAAGAACTGCTTCCTCCTGAAACCAAGGAAGGCGACCACCTCTATATCCATGAGGATGGAACTTATTATATTGATTATAAAGCTACCGAGGAAAGTCGAAAGCGTATTCGCAAAAAGCTAGATAGTCTATTCGAGTAATTTAATGGGACATATAGGTATAACCATAACACACTGCTTAAAAAAAGCAGATAAAATATTTTGGTTCATACCTATATGTCCCTCTTATATTATGATATACCTCGGATATGGCCTCCTGACTTTCAGTCTCTATGACAGCTCCCAGCTGGCTTTACTGCCCTTTTCACTTTTTGTTACAACTAGCTTGGTGCCTATCTGTGCCTTAAGCTCTGTGACATGGGATATAATACCTACCAACCTCTTACCACCGGATAAATCATTAAGTATCTTTATGGCCTGCATTCTGGTATCTTCACTTAAGGAGCCAAAGCCTTCATCAATAAACATGGTATCAATATGTATACTGCCCGCTGTATTTTGAATAATGTCCGACATACCAAGAGCCATAGACAGGGCCGCCATAAATGATTCTCCACCTGATAGAGTCTTCACATCACGAACCTGATCATTTACCATGCTATATACATCAAGGTCTAGTCCTACTTCACCTTGCCCTGATAAATCCTCCAATTCACGACATTTTAGAATAAACTGATTATTGGACATTGTATAGAGTCTCTTATTGGCCTCATTAAGAATCATGTTAAAGTATCTTCTCTGGATGTAAGTCTGAAAATTAAGATGTCTACCACTAAGCTTACCAGTCGCAGTATCTGCCAATCTGCTTATGGCACTATAGGTCTTCATAAACTTTTTCCTATCATTTATAAGCCTTACTAGTCTAGTGTAGACCTCCTCATTTCTAGTACGAATTCCATATATGGTTTTGCTTTCCTCTTCCAAATTATTCTTAGCCTCATTAAGCTCCTTCTGCTTAAGTATCAGCTCCTCGGTTTGGATTCTGGATTTTCCTTTTGTTTGCTCCTTATAATTCTCAATACTTGTACTATTTTTGATGTTCTCTTCCCGATATTCCTGTTCTAGTAGACTTAACTCTTCGATTCGCTGAGGGCTTAATCTAGCTAACCTGTACTCCTCCAAATCTAAGAAACCTTGCTTTGTTAATTCGCTATTTAACTCTTTCTCTAATTTTTCTATGTCCTGTAAAAGCCTACTATAACTTTCTTCCTCTGTCCTTAGATTACCAATCTTCTCATTGGTAGCATTAACTATGGCCTGATATACTTCGGTCGCAGCCACTTTTGCCTCTTCTAATTCATCTAGCCTGGCTTTTAAAGCTATAAGTTCTCTCTCACTATGGGCTTTACTTTCATAAATTAAGTTCTTCTTAAGTTCCACTATCCTGGTATCAATCTTTATAAGGCCAGCAGCAACTTCCTGTCTTGCCTTATCAGCCTCATCCCTATCCTTCTCATGGGCTTCTATAGCTTCCTCTAGCTCCTTAATTCTTTTCTCATTTAGGGAAAATGTTTTCATAGCCTCTTCTGCCTGAGCCTTTTTTTCCATGTCAAGCTTAAGCTGACTATTGCATTGCTCTAATATAGAATCGATATCAGTATCAGCTATATTAGTAGAATTAATAGAAGCATTAATAACCCTCTTTCCCTCATGGACTGCAAGATCAAGCCTCTTCTCGTAGCTTTTCTTGGCATCCTGCAGGACTTCATATTTTTGTTGCTTAAGGTTAAGGGCATCATCCATATCCTTCTTGGCAGCCCGTAGCTTACTTTCATCTATTATATGATAATCGCTCCCTGCCTTTTTAGGATGGGAAGTAGAGCCACATACAGGACAAGCATGCCCATCTTCAAGAGTCGCAGCAAGTATACCCGCCTGTCCTTCTATGAAGCTGTGATATAATTCATCATATTGATTTCTTAATAGTTCATAAGCCTCACTGACCTTCTTATAATCTTTTTCTTCATCTTCATATATAGCATAAAGCTGCTTCATTGATGCAATGGACTTAATAAGCCCTTCCAAAGCATCCCTTCTTTCAATTAATCTATCAACCTTGTCTTTAAGCTGAGTGTATTGATCCCCTAGCCCCTTTAGCTCCTCCTGCTTCTCAGACAATATAATCCTACTTTTCTTTTCTTCTTCGATAAGTCCGATAATTCTGGTATACTCTTCATCTGTTTTATTCTTGTTCTCTTCTAGGGCCATCTTCTCGGTCTTATATGTATCAAGCTCCTCATACTTGGGAAGTAAGCTTGTGATGGAACTGATTTTAGCAATAAGTCCTGGACTGCTCTCGCTATGCTCTTTTTCTTTTTGCTCCTTATCCTTCTTTAGACCCTCTAACCTCTCCCTGTTCTCATCAAGCCAGGACTTAATATCAGTAATTCTATTCATACATTCAGATAAGTCCTTCTGCTTATTAAGGAAGGCTTCTTCCTTGGACTCTACAACTTGTGCCTTCTTAGCTTTTTCTACACTAAGTTTAAGCTCAGCCATCTCATCCTTTCTTTGATCCAGCTCTTCCTTTTTTAGCAGAGCTACTTCTAAGGTATCAAAGAGCCTGTTGTTATCCTCGGCCTGCTCAATCTTTGTGTTAATCTCATCCAGCTCTTGTCCCTTCTCAATCTGTTCTTTCTTTATCTCATCTTCCTTATCCTTCGCCTCATTAATGATAAGACCTATAAGTTCAAGTTGCTTATCTGAATCGGTCTCTGTAAATGGTGGCATATCCTCCCACAGCATAGAATATTCACTGTCTTTTATACATCTTATATCCTCTGTCTCACGGATTATGTCCTTCTTATTATCAGCCAACTGTCCATAGATAGACTTTGCTCTTGCTTTTAGTTCCTCCTCAATCAACCAATAAATTCTTGTGTTAAATATTTTGGCAAATATCTCTTTTCTTTCCTTGGAGGATGCATGAAGTAATTTAAGAAAATCCCCCTGGGCTATCATAGCAATCTGCGTAAACTGATTCACATCAAGACCAATAAGATCAACTATCTTCTGATTAGTCTCTTTTATCTTACCTGTATATTCCTTACCATCAGGCATAATTAGAGTGACAGTAGGCTGGTCGGTGGTCATGGTAAACTCTCCGTCCTTATTCCTCCTCTTACTCAAACGCTCCTGTCTGGGACTTCTGATTATAGTATATGTCTTCCCGTGATATATAAAGCTATATTCAACATAGGTTCTGGTGTCATCATCGGCATATTGGCTGCGCATCATCTCTCCATTACGCTTACCGCCACTGGTTTGATCATAGAGGGCATAGGTAATGGCATCAAATATGGTAGTCTTTCCAGCACCTGTATCACCGGTAATTAGAAATATTCCACTGGCTACATCAGAAAAATTAACAATCTCCTCCCCAGCGTAGGATCCGAAGGCTGACATTTTAATATATATAGGTTTCATCTATTCATCTCCTTCCGTAGCTATAGGCGTATGAAGCTTACTAATTACATCCAGCATAATCTGCTCTTCCTCACTGCTCATGGGAGCCCCTTGCATTTCCTGATAAAACTGCTTAAAAGCCTCGAAGGGATTAAGCGTAGTGACCTTAAAGTCAACCTGCTCAAGTTGGGCTCTTGTCCTATTATTCTCAACCTTAAGCTCAAGAATATGGTCGTAATGCTCCTCTAACTGATCCTTTGGCTTATATATTTCATCCTCATCAGTTATGGTTATACTTAGATAATCATGTCTATTCTCATCACTTGCTCTACTTATTATGTCACTTAAGAGACCCTTCTCACTTCTTACATCACGAAGGGCAGCTAGCGGTATCCTATCTATGATAATATCAGTGCCTTTATCGTTAATAGTAACCATGGTAATAGCCTTTATATGTTTCTCCTCGCTAACGGAGTATTTTAACGGACTACCACTGTACCTGATATGACTCCTACCTATACTTTGAGCTCCATGAAGATGGCCTAAGGCAACATAATCAAAGTCTTTTACCGCCTCAATATCCACACTATCAATCCCCCCGACGGTTATATATACCTGCTCAGAATCACAGGTATCGGGAGACTTATCCCCTGATACATAGAACTGATGGGATATCAAAACATTTCGCTTACTATAATCAATATCCTCTCTAGCAATAAGTGCCTTAATAGCGCTATCGTAGCTGGTTATAACACCCTCATCAAAGAGATGCCTGACATAACCGGGCTTGGTAAAGGGAAGCATATAGAAATTCACTTCTCCGAATTCATCCTTTAGCACAATCTTCTTGAGGTATTCCTTGTCACAACTGGGAGGCTGAACAGATATAAATATATTATGCTTCTCCAAGAATGTACTGGCATAATTTAATCTTTCAGCAGAATCATGATTACCAGCTATAATCAGAACAGGAATATGGGGCTCTATCCGGGATAGGTTGTTGAGAAACTGATTAAATATGGTATAGGACTCTGCAGAAGGAACTGATTTGTCATAGATATCCCCTGCAATTATAAGCACATCCGGTCTTAGCTCCTTGGCTTTATCAACAATCTGCTCCAGTATAGCCATCTGGTCTTCCTTCATATTGTAATAATGTAGCTGCTTACCGATATGTAAATCCGAAATATGAAATATTTTCATGACATCCTCCTTCTATATAGACATTCATTGAATCTGTAATCCGGCACTAATTATTCATACATTTTAAGATTTATTTACAATAGTTGTTTGACATTTTTCTATCATATAAAAATAAATTCGTCTTTTATTAAGTATTATAACATAGGACTCTTCCATACTGTGACAAATAAATAAAATATGCTATAATTACCAAAAAGGTTAATCAACCATTAGTTGAGTGAAATATAAACCTATGGTTGTGAAAAAACCAGAAAATCAACTAATATTCCCTTTTATCTCTAAGGATTACGGGTTACAATTTTACCATCAAGAAGGGAGAGTGATATATAATGTCAAAATCAATAGGTAATAGAATATCACAATTAAGAAGAGAAAAAGGAATTACTCAGGAGGATATGGCTGAAAGGTTGGGAGTCACACCCCAGGCAGTATCAAAATGGGAGAACGACATATCATATCCCGACATCCTGTTACTGCCGAAAATATCCAAGTTGTTAGGTGTTACTGTAGACGAGCTTCTATCTGGTGAAAGTAAAAAGGATACTGAGTTTTTACCTGAGGGCAAACGAAAAAACATAGACGATATGATGTTTAGAATTTATGTAAATTCTGCCGCTGGTGATAAGGTAAGGGTTAACCTTCCCATGGCTCTTGTAAAAATGGGATTAGAAATGGGTATGAATATGCCTCAGGTATCAGGTAATGATGCATTAAAGGAAATTAATTTCGAACAGCTTATCTATATGGTAGAGTCAGGACTAATCGGAAAGCTAGTTGAAGTAGAGAGTGCAGATGGTGATACAGTAGAAATAGTGGTGGAATAATATGAAGATAACAATCCAGTCCCCCGGTGAGAAAACCATTAAAATTGCTATCCCTACACGAATGCTCTTTAACGGATTAACAGCTAAGCTAGGGTTTGCTTCTATTAGAAAATATGTATCTACTGAAGAACTTAACTTAAGCTCCGCCGATTTAAAGAGATTAGTGAAGGAGATTAGGAAAACCAAAAATAAATACCCCCATCTGGAGCTAGTAAATGTGGAAAGCAGTGATGGGAGCAAGATTATAATTAAGTTGTAGGTTAGCTATAAGACAAGGGTAGATACATTATACTAATTAAGTTCTAAAATCACGGTAGGGTGCCCCTTATGTAAAGATGGGCACCCTGCTTATATGTTATTATATCTGATTTATCTTACATTTTATTTCACTTATGAACAATTACCACGCATTTTATAGGCAATATCTTATGCAAAGTTCTTGATACTACTACAATTATACTGTAGGTTAACCAAGGACGATGCCTGTTATGACGAAATAGAATATCAGTGATATGGCATCTACTATGGTGGTTATGAAGGGACTAGCCATTACAGCTGGATCAAAGCCAATTTTCTTGGCCAACATGGGAAGAGTAGATCCTACCATCTTGGCAATTATTACTGTTACTAATAAGGTTATACTTACTATCAGGGAAATACTAAAGCCTACCTTGTCAAATAGCATTAGTTTAGCGAAATTAAATACGGAAAGTGTTAATCCACTTAATATAGCTACTTTTGATTCCTTCCATAGAACCTTGAATATATCTTTAAACTCCAGCTCGTGTAATGATAGACCGCGGATAATGGTTACTGAAGATTGACTTCCTGAGTTACCACCTGTGTCCATCAGCATAGGGATATAAGCGGTAAGAACCACATATGTTTTTAGAGCATTTTCAAAGCGTGTTATTATCATACCCGTAAATGTAGCTGATATCATCAGTATAAGCAACCAGGGCATTCTACTCATCCATATATCCATTGTAGTTTTCTTAAGATAAGGTGTATCCGAAGGGGTTATCGCAGCCATTAATTCGATATCCTCTGTTGTCTCCTTCTCCAGTACGTCCCAAGCATCGTCAATGGTTACAATACCGACCATTCTATTATCCTTATCCACCACTGGCAATACAGTCAAGTCGTATTTACCAAACATGTTGGCTACTTCTTCCTGATCCTCAAGGGTATGGACTGAAATCACATTCCTGTCCATTAGCTCTTCGATTGTGTGGTCATCCTCAGAGAGTATGATAGTCCTCAGGGTTATATAGCCAATCAAATGATTAACATTATCGGTAACATAACAGGCATCTATAGTCTCGCTATCAAGGCCAATTCTGCGGATTTTTCCAATAGCATCAGCTATAGTCATGTCAGACCGTAAACTGACAAATTCAGTGGTCATAATGCTCCCAGCTGAATCCTGTGGGTAATTTAATATCTGATTGATGGTCTTACGGGTACTCTCTGTTGAATTCTTAAGTATCCTCTTTACTACATTGGCAGGCATCTCCTCCAAAATGTATACCATATCATCAATGTACAGATCACTAATCATTTCCTTAAGCTCTGTATCAGAAAAGCTATCGATAAGTGTCCTCTGTTGATCAGTATCCATCTCTATAAATGTATCTGATGCCAAGTCCTTAGGTAAAAGCCTAAATACCAAAGTCAAGCTTCTTTCTGGAAATTCGCTTAAAAGCATGGCTAAGTCATAGGGATTTATAGCTGAGATAGTTTCCTTAAGGTCTTTGTACCTTTTTTCCTCAATCATTCTAAGTATGTCTTTTTCAAAATCTGTAAATTTTGCCATATTCTTCTCCCTCCAAGCATAACTAAAGTATCATGTCTGATACACTCTACCATACCTGGCAGGAGTAAGGCATCAATTAAATGAAGCAACAATAATAACAGACACAACCATAGTTATGCTTATAATTTTTCTTTTTAAACCAAATATGCTGCTACAACTACCGTCAGCATCCATTATTATATTCGCCCCTTTCATATTGTTTATTACTTTTCTACATAGATAGTCTAACTTCTAATTAAAAACATGTCAAGGTAATTATTTACTATATGTCAAACGTTTATTAGGTTGCTATAGTATTACCAAGGAGGCATCCTTATAAAGCGCCCTTGCTATAGCTATCTTCTGTGATTGACCTCCAGAGAACTCCACTCCCTGACTATCGTACTCCTTACCAAACAAGGTCTTTATCCCATTAGGAAGCTCCATAATTTTATCCTTAATCTCTACCTCATCAAGTATTTTATTCACTCTTTCATCATCTTCTCCTGCAGGCTTACATGTAATATTCTCCTGTATAGAGAAATTAAATAGCTTGTAATCCTGAAATACCGCCGCAATACTAGCAAGAAGTATCCGGCCGGAATCTGGAGAAAATAATCCAGTCAGCAGTTTAACAAAAGTAGTTTTACCTGCACCGTTAATGCCTACAAGGGCGAGCTTTTGTCCTGCAGGTATTTTTAAAGAAAAGTTCTCATATATGTTCTTATCTGTATCAGGATATTTAAAGCTTACATTGTCAAACTCAATTTCTAGAGGAGTATCTTTATCTAAGGCTAAAAGTTCTCCCCCTGTCTCTCCTAGATCTTCATCTAAGAACTTGAAAAGATCCTTGACATGCATTTGCTCTCTTATAATATCTGTAATACTCCCCGATAAGGATGTCATCTTCTGTGACAATGTAGATGTAGCAATAATAAACATAGAAAAATCGGCGATGGGCATTCCTTTTACCGTCAGATATGTAAGGATACCATAAGTAGCAATATCAGATAGCAAAAGTGTCATTAGCGCTATAAAAGTGCCGTCATCTTAGGGTATGAGAAGTATATCAGCCATTGTTGAAAAAAGTTAAATATGACTCCCGCAGCAAAAAAGACTGCTGCTATTCTTATAACCCCCCCATAACTCGGGAGCAGGCCCTGTAAGGTAGTCTATTAAAACCTTTGGCAAGGCAATGGATAAGAGGGGTACAACCAGGTAGCTAATGGTTTAACTAATTTTCAATAAATTATAACATATAATACTAATTAATGGAAGCCGTGGTCTTTTATGTAATAGGACGAGCTTTCTTTTACATAATGATAGGGCATATCTATTTTCCCATAGGAATATAGATATGCCCTGCTAGTAATGAATAGCCGTTTTCAATTTTGAATTATTATTTTACCTTTTCCAGGGCGGCCTTAGCCTCCTCCTCAGTATATCCAAAGATGAATTTATAAAGCTCTATCCGATTTGTTTCCCAATCAAGTAAAATAGGATAACCGATACCATTATGCTTTTTTGGTGCCTCATATGCTCCATCCACAGGAACTCTGAAAGTCTCCAATTTTGTCATCTTATTCTCAATAACAGCCTCCATCATTTTCTCAATCTGCTTTTGATCTAAGTCTGTTTTGACATAGCTTAAAGCTTGGGTACTTATAGGTATTATCTTAAGAAGATTTTTTGATGACATCAGGCTATCAAACATTGCCCCTAAGGCTCTTTGCTGACGTACTACACGGCCATAATCATAGTTAGCTCCACCAAGGGTCTTAACCTTCCTAACTCTAACATATCCCATGACCTGATTACCATTCATCTTATTTACACCAGCTACTACATTTCTATTGGACTTCTTTGATATATAGTTGGTCCTATTAAGGTATTTCGCTTCTTCTTTACCCAGCTCAATTTCGACTCCGCCTAGTAAATCAACAATATTTTCAAATGCTTCAAAATTCACTGATGCATAACCATCAATCTGTATCTTATAATTCTTCTCTATGGTTTCAATTAATAAATCAACACCACCTTTAGAATAGGCCGAGTTCAACTTATTAGCCTTATACCCAGGAATATCAACATAGCTATCCCTAAGAAGTGAGGTCAGTTTAACCTTGCCATCCTTAGTATTAATGGTTCCAATCATCATGGCATCTGTATTTCTGGCACCGCCAATTTCTTCTATACCAAAAACAAGATAATTATATACATAATCTTCACGGACTACATTCTCAGAAGGCTTTCTTCTGTTGATAACCTCCTTGTCCTCCTCATCCGGCTCATTATGCTGAACATTGTTGTATACAAATTTGCTTGCGGCTTTATAAAGTAGACTTCTGCCCGGCTTGGTTCCAACCATTAATAAGAGCAAGACCAGTATCAGCAGAAGCGTGATACCCGTAGCCTTAAGAAATCTATATTTTTTCTTTTTGCCCTTTTTAGGTCTTTTTTTATCTATCTGAGGATTCTTATCCTCATTCAATATATCAAGAACCTGTTGTTTTAACAGTTCTTCTGTATGTTTATCCTTCATAATAATCCCCTCTTTTTCTAATAGGTCAACTGTAAAACAGCTTCTAAATGTCATTTTCCGATAAATTGCTATCTTATTTTATCATATATTCCCGAAATTTAAAGTACTATTAAAAGATTTAAAGAAAATTTAAGATTCAAGACTTATTACCAAAGACTTCCAAATGCTAAAAACTACCTGTATTTTTAGATTGACTTTTTAAATAGTTTTGATATACTTGATATTACTGGGGCATTAGCGCAGCTGGGAGCGCACCACACTGGCAGTGTGGGGGTCAGGGGTTCGAATCCCCTATGCTCCATTTAATTATCATTAATTATATATACATTAATATTTTGGAGTCATAGCTCAGCTGGGACGAGCGTTCGCTTGACGTGCGAAAGGTCATGGGTTCGAACCCCTTTGACTCCATTATGCTGGATCCATCCTTCCTTGATGGATCTTTTTTTGTAGTTTGATGGTATCAGGCCCATTACAGGCACATTAAAGGCATAATGAAAGACCCATCAAAGATGAGTCTTTCATATCCCCATATACCCGTTGCCAATAAAATGGCAATGTATAAGAAACTGTCATGTTAATTTTATCCCACTATACTAGCTCTTGCTTTTAAAACATCCACCACTCGTTCTGAAGATAGAGGGATACATAAGAGGAAGCCCTGACCTCCTTCACAGGAGTTTTTCCTTAAATACTCCAGTTGTGCTAAAGTCTCAATTCCTTCTGCCACAACCTTAAATCTTAAGTCATGGGCCATGGTGAGAATATTCTTTGTAATTGATGTCTCCTCACTACAGTAGGGAATTGATCGTATAAAGCTTTTATCTATCTTAATTATATCTATTGGTAATTTTAGAAGATGTGTTAATGATGAATATCCGGTCCCAAAATCGTCAAGCGCGAACCTTATGCCATATTTCCTAAGTCTGTTTATTCTTTCCAAAGCTAAATCGATATTAGCAATAACCACCGATTCTGTAATCTCAAATATAATTGTCTTATAATTCACCTTATACGATGATATGATGTCTTCAATAATCTTAAAATTATCTTCACTATCTATTGATCTACTGGATAGGTTGATTGAAAGCTCTATATGCCCTAAATCCTCCTGCTCCCATAATTTCTTTTGCTCCAGAGCCTTGCAGATAATCATGCGCTCCAACTCATAAATTATGTTAGTTTTCTCTGCCAGAGGTATAAAAGCATCTGGTGGTATCATACCTTTTTCAGGTGAAATCCATCGAACTAAAGCCTCTACACCAATTATCTCATTGGATTCGAGATTGTACTCAGGCTGGTAAAACAGTGTGAACTCGTCTCTGGCTATGCCAGTCTGGATGCTGTTTACCATTCTATTATTTCCTAAATTCTTAACTATTTTATTTTTCATTCTACATATCTTAGAAATAATACCTTTGCTTGAATCATTGTATTTTTGTTTATATTTCTCCATATGTATTCCTTATGCTTTTGCTAATGAATCACCATGTTCGTCTGACAATTACATCATAATATATTAAAAACCAAAAAACCATGTCGTATTTGGAAAATTTTTATTAAAAATTTTCCAAATACGACATGTTAATCAACATTTAATCATAATATAATGAGGTTGCTTAAGGAAATGACAGATAATTGTAGTGCAGTTCCTATAAGCAACCCCATATTAACCAGTCAATAAATTAAGGAGGTAGTATTTATGAAGAAACTAAAAAGTTTACTCGTAGTAACAACATTACTTATGGTATTAGGTTTTGTACTCCCAGCTGCAGGTCCAAATCCTGACGAGGGCATTACAGTAGCTAGTAATGGTCCTCCAATTGATAGCCTTGGTTTATTCTAACACTAGACACATAGCATTATATCATAATTTATAGCTAGGTGACTCTTAATGAACTGTTCCATATAGGACTGTTGCATAGCACAAGCTATATAATAAGCTTTCTTAAGATAGTTAATACATACTCTCTTGTTCTCAGGTGGTAATATCCCCTTATCTATTAGTTGCTCCTTGTTCCAGGCATAATTATATAATAGATGGGGGAGAGCATTACCAATTTTAAACTCCCTACATATCTCTATTCCTTCTTTAGCAGTTTCAATTGCCCTCTGATGCTCTTCTAGTAAGCCATACCATTTTGATATGCTATAAAGTACAACCACCTGCATGGTAGACCTTTGCTCTTCTTCTATGTAACTTTGCTTTACTGCACTATTCACTTCCTCGAGAATATCAATTCCCTTCTGATATTCTTCCTTCTCTGAATATGCTGTGGATATATTTAAAAGTATTGTAACTTCATTATAATTAAGTGGCCAATTAGCTAATGATATCTCCCCATATCTGGGAATAGTTATACGGATCGCCTTACGTAATTCATCTAGGAATTCATCTGTGCTGATACGCTTAAGACGATATTTTACCAAGCTTTCTGCCCGGGTGATAAACTGCCTATCAAGGTTGGTATCACCCAGTAGCATTTTTATGTCCTCTAATATATATTCAGCCCTATGATATTCATAGGTTTGAATACTCGTTTCAAACTGTCGCATCTTCTCCAATACCTTATAATCAGAAACAGACAACATAGAGTAAGCACGATCTCTTATCCTGCCCATCCGTTCCATCAAAAGTTCATATACATCCTTACCTGGATTTTGCCTTCCTGTCTCTATCCTAGAAAGGGTCTCCACGGAACAGATATCCTCACAGAGCTGTTCCTGGGTAATAGAGAGAGACTTTCTGGTCATTCGAATTATATCTCCTAATCGATATCTACCCATTGGTATTCCTCCTGTAAATGTTTCTTAATCTTGTCAGCGACGGTTTCTTCTTCAAAAAAAGTAAATAAATGATATGCCTTCAGGTATAGCCTGATACATTCACTCTTGTCACATGTCTCCCACAGGCCAGCTGACTTAAATTTTCCCTCTGTAGCCTGTGCTTTTACAAAAAATATTTCACCCAGATAATCCATCCTACGGCTGCCCTTATTCATCTCTAGTCCCTTATTACACAGCTCCAAAGCTTTATCAAGTTGGTTTTGCTCTAATAAAAAACGGCCTCCTATAGCAGCTACCTTGGGGTAGATGCTAACATTATGCTCCATATGATTATGCCAAAACATATAATCAATTATTTGATTTAATGTCTTTTCTGCCCTATCCACCATCTTATACAATATCATTTTTTCTAACATTTCTAGTATAATACCAAACTCTGTATAACTTAAAAAATACTCTGCTAATGCTTCTGTACTAAAATCAGGTACTGTACATGTTATAGCCTTAACCAGCATATCTATAGTAGCTTCTGGCCTGCCCCCCTCTAGCTCATTTAACCTTGCCTTGCACAACATTATAAACTGCTTATGGGGAGTCCCCTTATCGGATGCCAACTTATCGTACTCCTTAACTAGTTTATAAGCCTCATCAATAGCTTTGTCTTCTATCAACCTGTTAATTTCCATCCTGCTTTGATAGACCTCATAATCAAAATCTGTAAGAATGAGTTCAAATTGGTAGGGTATCTTTCCAAGCCTCTCTAAGAGGGTCTCTAATATAAAGGCATCTATGTCTCTTTCCCCTGCCTCAATCCTCGACAAGGTGGATACAGAGCAAATCCCCTTACATAATTTACTTTGAGATATGTGGTATATGTCCCGAAAATATTGAATCGCCGAGCCTATATTATTATTACTATAGAGCTCCATATCTTTATTCGTATCTTTATATATATCTTTATACATTCTTTACTCCTCTGTAAGACTAATATAGACACCAGAACCCAATATGCCTTTTAACTTGTTAAGCTTGTATACTAATATTTTACATCATTTTGTATATTAATACAAATACAAAGCTGATTTTTCTAAAAAGTTCAATAAAAGTTAACATCTTACGTAAGAAAAGCTACCCACTTATCTAAAGCTCACATATAAACCAGATAAGATCGGTTATACTGTATTGCTCGATATTGGGTAGCTTATGCTATTTAGCTATTATATTTGCTAATTTAGACTAGAAACATAGATGAAAAAGTATTCTGTTGATACGAATTCTGTCATATTCCCATCTATTCCTGCGCCAGCGAAAACCCTCTATGGTGTTTCGATCTATGAATACGGGATAAAACCAGAAATTATTACCGTTTATTAACCATATAAAGGTGAACCTATTCAAGCAACCACGTAAATTCCTCGGTGCTCTACGCTGGTCAATAATCCTTCCACCAAATGGACCTCTAAAATCCAAAGGTCCGGACAGCTGCTGTTCCCCTTCTCTCGGAAGTTGTGGTGTAAAGCTTGGAGGTGCTGATGGAGGTTGCCCCTGTGGTGTCTGCGGTCTGCTTGGGCCTGGTCCTTGGGGTCCCTGCGGTCTGCCTGGGCCTGGTCCTTGAGGTCCCTGCGGTCTGCCTGGGCCTGGTCCTTGGGGAGGAACAAACTGTTGATATTTCATCGGTTGCTGCTTATTATCAGCCCTTTGATTATCTTCTTCTTTATTCAATGAATTTACCTCTCTTTGTATCAATGTTCACAATATATTTTATGAACAATATAGAAAAGAGTTCTAAAATTCCTTTTTTCGGTAAATACGTATGGATATACAATATGATATTAGCAAGCAAATTAGCATAGCAATAGGTGCAATAATATTAATCTTATCTTTAACTGTCCAAAGAGCCTCTGTAAACCATTCAGGGAGAATGATCTTATTCTCCTTTATTTTATTTTTTATTAACACCTATCTGACTTCTTAAATCCTTGGACATATTTTCAGCCGGGCTTCCCCAGATACGAATTGAGCCTTGGTCAGGATAAATCAAATTCATAATTGCCTTTAAAGTGGTGGTTTTACCCGCTCCATTCTCTCCAACAAAGCCCATAATTGAGCCAGATGGAACCTTAAAGCTAACCTTATCCAAAAAGAACCCATCATAACGCTTGGATATATTATCAATTTCTATAGCGTATTTTGAAGACACATTCGACTCTGGCTTTTGATACATTGTACTAACCATATTACTCCTCCTCATAAATCATTCTCATAATTTCTTGTAGTTCTTCTAAGGCTATGCCTCCCGCTTTTGCTCCTTCAACAGCCATAGTCAGATGTTCCTCCACAATTCTCAGCTGTTCTTCCCTAACGAACTCCATATTCTTATCAGCTATGAAGCTTCCCTTGCCCATGACTGTATATATAAACCCGTCTCTCTCCAAATCCTCATAGGCCCGCTTCGTGGTAATTACACTAATACGAAGCTCCTTAGCCAGCATTCTCATGGACGGAAGCTGATCACCTGTAGCAAGCTCTCCACTAATAATCATCTGCTTTATCTGGCTAGTAATCTGCTCATATATGGGTTTATCACTGGAATTACTAATCAAAATATTCATGGCTTATACTAAAATCCAAGATCCTCATAGATCCCTTGTGGATTATGCTCCTTTCCCACCTATTGTCAAAGATATCTATATCCTCTTTTTAGTGTATTCACTTGTATGTCTATCAATATTAGGCTTTATTAACACGCATATAATGTGTATACCGTTTATATACACTATAACACCGTGTCTAATACCTGTCAATATAGAAATTTGATAGAACTTGCCTTATCTACTAGGACGAACTTTCTTATTATATAAAAAAGCGCCATACCTATACAGATAAACACTAGGAATGACACTTTTTATAAATATGTTATAAGACAGGTAAAAGGCCCTGGCTTAGAATTACTTTACTTTAGTTACAGGATATCCAGATAAGCTTTAATAAGCTTCAAGGTGTTCCCAAGTCCTTTAATATGGGTTCTCTCCATTCCGTGGGATGAGTGGACCCCTTGGCCGATTAATGCACCACGGATGTTGTGCCCTCCCCGAAGGGCTGCCGATACATCAGAACCATAATGGGGAAATATATCTACCACATAATCAATCTTGTTTTCTTTTGCGAGATCTATAAGCCTGCCCGTCATATCATAATCATAAGGGCCGGTAGAATCCTTGGCACAAATCGATACCTTGTATTCCGAGCCATTCAGATCATCTCCTACAACTCCCATATCCACGGCGATGATCTCCGTAATGTCCTCAGGTATCCAGCTGGCTCCAAAACCTACCTCCTCATAATTACTAATTAGAATCTTTAAGCTCTTGTTTGGTTCCAGTTTCTTTTCTGACATTTCCTTAAGCAAGCCTAACAATACTGCTACTGATGCCTTATCATCTAAATGTCTGGACTTTATGAAGCCATTTTTAGTATATTCAAATACCGCATCAAAGCTGATGTAGTCTCCGCTATTAATCCCCAGGGCAAGTACGTCACCCTTACTATCAACTATCTCATCTATACGTACTATCATGTTCCTATCAGTTCGTTCCATTGTCCTTGCATCATCATAGCTATGTACAGATGAACTCTTAATTAATATAGTTCCAGTATATATTCTTCCATCCCTAGTATGAATCTTGCAATAGCTACCCTCTACACTATGCATAGTATATCCACCAACCATAGTAAATCTTAGGGTTCCGTCACTATCTATGGAGCGGACCATGGCACCCAAGGTGTCTACATGGGCAGACAGGCCAATCGTCTCCTCTTCTCTGCCCTTCACCGATATAACCAAACCGCCCTTCCTGCTCATCTCACAGGAATAGCCAAAGCTCTCTGCCTCAGCTCTTACATAATCCATTATCTGTTTGGTAAAGCCTGATGGGCTTGGTATGTTAACAAGTTTCTCTAGAGTATCTACAATATAATCTTTAATCATCATTAGGTCACCTTTCTCACATTCATTCATCATTTATCATATACAAGTCTATAAATCTCCTGTATAACCACATTTAGGACAGGATTTATAATCGATATCATAGGAGTGGTTGCATTTTGTGCATTTCTTTTTCTCTGTAGATAGTAATTTCAGCTTATTCTCATGGTGATCAAGCTTATTAAGAATCTCCTCCTGGTTACTTAGAATATTTGCCAGAGCTATAAACAAGACAGCAAATACACCATTAACCATTAATAGAGTAAAGCTAAATGGTATAACTCCTAATATTGGGGCAAATACTGCATAGCCTATAATAATTACTGCACATAGATATAAAATCCAAACCATAACAAACTCCTTTCAACATAAGTAATATGTATTTGATTATATTAAGTAGCTTTTTACATACTTATCACTTGGTATCCCTCTTCGATATATTTTTTCATTCCTACATGGCCATTCATATCATCTAACATTGCAAGACCAGAGCCTAGATTATCATCATAAACTCCAAGAACCTTAGAGCATGCAAGACAAATACCTGCTATAATCCCTGCTTCTTTTGCTCTTTTATAAAAATGATTGCTTTCCTTCTCAAAGACAGGCACTAATGTTACAGATTGGCCCTCTATTATAATCTTCACTTCTGCTTCTGCTTCATGTAAGTCAAGTGCATTCATCTTAGCAAGCTTAAGAAAAAGTTTAGCATATATGTTGTTAATTTACAATAAAGCTTTGAATTATGGCTTAGGAGAATTATTTGCTGATTATATGAAATAATAAGAATTGAATATATTGACTGCTAATTATATATCTAAGGAATGGAGTATGCATATGGGAGTATCACATAAAGGAGCCATATCACTTGGTCTTCTATATATACCGGTTGGCTTGTATACAACTACAAGAGATAATGATATTCGCTTTAACCAGCTATGTAAGGATACTAAGGAGCGGGTTAAATACAAAAAATATTGTCCTAGCTGCAACAAGGAAGTGAAATCTGATGATATTATTAAGGGATATGAGTATGAAGTAGATAAATATGTGACAATGACACAGGACGAATTGGAGAAAATCAAAACCAAGAAGGACAAGACAATTCACATCATACAGTTTGTCAATCTCCCAGAGATTGATCAGATTTATTACGAAAAAAACTATTATGCCATACCAGATACAGGAGCAGAAAAAGCCTTTGAATTACTTCGAACTGCTATGCTCTCGGAGGGTAAGGTGGCCCTAGCTAAGACGGTTATTGGTACAAAAGAAAACCTTATAGTTCTTTATCCAACGGAGGAAGGTATGATAGCTAAGACTTTGTTCTATCAAGATGAAATAAATCCTATACCCAAACAGTTGCCTAATGTTGAGCTGAATGAGGCTGAAATCACTATGGCAAAAACATTACTTAATACCTTAACAAAGCCCTTTGATGCTTCTGCATATAAGGATGAGTATCAGGAGAGGCTTAGGGATGCTATTATGCAGAAGATTCGCGGAGAAGATATCGTAGCAGTGGATACCTCTGAGCCAAGTAATGTTATTGACCTTATGGAAGCTCTACAAAGGACTATAGATATGTCTAAGCAACAGAAAACAGGTACTGCATAATGGATTTATATGGAGAGAAGAATATAAAGCCCATGTTGATTTCTGAAATGACAGAACCCTTTAATGATTCTGACTGGATATATGAACTGAAGCTTGATGGAATCCGCTGCATTGCTTATCTTGATAATTCTGATAATGAAACTGAGTTAAGAAATAAAAGAAACTTAAGATTGCTTCCAAAGGTTCCTGAGCTTACTCATATATATAAAAATATCAAGGAACGCTGTATCCTTGATGGAGAGCTTGTTATTCTAAAAAACGGCGTTCCTGACTTTTTTGAGCTTCAAAAGAGAGCTCTTACCTCTAACCCCTTTAAAATACAGATATCCTCTAGCAAGTTTCCCGCTTCCTTTGTAGCTTATGATATTCTTTATCTAAAGGATAAGGAGCTGATAGACCTACCTCTTCTGGAGCGAAAGGCTATACTATCAGATACTGTTGTAGAGTCTCCAAGGCTTGCTATAAGCAGATATATACCTGAAAAAGGTATAGAGCTTTTTGAAGTTGCAAAATCACAGAAGCTTGAAGGTGTTATAGCTAAGAAAAAAGATAGCAAATACTACTTTGATAAACGTACCAAGGATTGGATAAAATTCAAATTCCTAGCAGATAAGGATTTTGTAGTGTGCGGATATATTATTAAAGAAAAGGGTATTACCAGTGTTATTCTCGGGCAATATCAAGGAACCGAGCTAATATATCAAGGACATGTAACTATGGGGGTAAGACATAAGGATCTAACTAAGCTAGAGACCTTAGCAGAGTCTCCTTTTGCTGTAACACCACCAGGAAATGAGAATGCCATATGGCTAAAGCCTAAGCTTGTCTGCGTCGTAAATTACATGCCAAATGAGAAGGGAATGCTAAGGCAACCTGTATTTAAGGGTTTTAGAGATGATAAAGAACCTCTCGATTGTCAGATTCATGAATTTTAACCCTTCCATCTGGTCTCTAAAGCCCACTTTTAGTTTCGTAATCGTACACTACTTGTACCTGAATTATGAAACTCCGGTATACAAGAACACGAAAGACAACTAGTAAATTGCTAGGCAGATAATGAATTTAAAGAGAAAGTTTGATATGGTTAATTATGTTTATATGGTGGAAAATAATGTAATGTGATTATTTGACAAGATGTTTTGAGCATGATATAAATTAACTTGCAAACAGGCAGACTGTCTTAAAAGTAGCTCATTATAAACAGCCAATACAATTTACCGTTGTATGGATACACATATACAAATTGGGATATAACAAGATATTGATATTATTTAGAACAAGGAGGGAGTTTATCTCTATGATTAAACGGTTATTTGTTCTTGCACTTTCTATATTGCTTTTGTCCGCCTGCAGTTCAGAGAAACCTTTTAATAAGGATGAGCTATCACCTTTGTTACCCCCGGATGACCCAACGCCTTCCATTGTTGCAGATAATGTTGTAGAGGGTGAACCGCCACCTTCTATTTTTGTTGATGGTGAACTGTACATCTTTTTTGATACCGCCAAAGGAAGCAGACATAATATTGATGAATTGGAATATTTAGGAGGCGTTGTCGCTGTTACTAGTTACGAAACAGATGACAGCCTTATTCCAAAAGAGAATTTTTATTCCAGTTCTTTTCCTGTGGGCACAGAAATATACAGAATAGATGAGGAATCGCTGTATATAGAATACACTTTATATGACGGCGTTACAGGTAAGTCTATGGGTTTATACTCCTCCTTCGGTTATATAGATGAATAAATATTAATTAAATTCTGACAGATGTAAGGGGCAAAAACTGGGGAGAAGTAAGTTTGTCTGATTAGTTCAAACATCTTTCTTCTCCCCATTATCCCTATTATACGACGGAACGTATAAACTTATTATATTATAGGAACATGTTTTACTACATATAATATGATACTCCAGACTCAAATATATGCTGGTTTTGATTACCGTAGATATTGATGGCAACCGCTTCTCCTGTTCTTTCTGAGTGGGTCATCTTACCAAGAACTCTACCATCAGGACTGGTTATTCCCTCAATTGCAGAGTAAGAACCATTTGGATTATACTCTTCATCCATGGTAGGATTACCATTCATATCTACATACTGTGATACCACCTGGCCATTTTCAAATAATCTATCAATCCATTCATTATTAGCAACAAAGCGACCTTCTCCGTGGGAAGCAGGTAGGGTATATATACCGCCAAGCTCTGATTTCATTAACCATGGAGAAGCATTGCTAACCACCTTGGTATGAACATACTTTGATACATGACGTCCCAGCTTATTAGTAGTTAGTGTAGGAGAGTCCTCCTTCTGCTGCCTGATCTCTCCATATGGTACTAACCCCAACTTCAGTAATGCCTGGAAGCCATTACTTATACCAAGAGCAAGTCCGTCTCTGTTTTGTAGAAGGTCATTTACTGCTTCCTTTAGCTTTTCATTTCTAAAGGCTGCGGCTGCATATTTACCAGAACCTAGAGCCTCGCCACTGGATGAAAAACCACTGGCCAGCATAAGTATCTGTGCCTGCTTTATAGCTCTTTCAAAGGCATCTACAGATTCACGGATATTATCAGCAGTCATATTGGAGAATACAATTGTCTCCACATCGGCTCCAGCAGCCTGGAAAGCTTTTATAGTATCATACTCACTATTAGTTCCAGCAAATAACGGTATAAATACCTTAGGCTTTGCCACTTTGTTCTTAGCTATATATATTTTACCTGCATCATAAAGCCTGGTCTCAAACTGCTGGCTCTTGTCATCTGTACGAGTTGGGTATACGCTCTCTAAGGTTTCACTCCAAGATGTAAGGGCCTCATCTATGGCAATGATTTCATTACCATATCTAAATACCTTCTCATCTGTTACCTCACCTATTAAATCATAATCTTCTGATGCAAATCCATAGCTAGATAATTTCTCTACATCATCCTTATTCATTTCTACTAGAATACTACCATAGTCTGGGAGGAAGATTTCATTTTCATCTAGGTCTGTATTTAGTGTAACTCCCAGCTTATTACCAAAGGCCATTTTGCTGACCGCTTCAATAATCCCACTAATGCCTATTGCATAAGCTGATACTGCTTTCTTATCTTTCATAAGACTATTGATTTTCTCATAGAGTGATCTAACCTGTTCATATACAGGTAAATCAAAGGAATCTCTCCTAGCCTTAAATCTAACAAGTAGATTTCCAGGGCTTTTTAGCTCTGTTGATACTACATCCTTAGTTGTAGCTGTGTTTACAGCAAAGGATACCAGGGTAGGGGGTACATCAATATCATGGAATGTACCGGACATACTGTCCTTACCGCCGATGGAAGGAAGCTCTAGCTTCATCTGAGCATCATATGCACCTAGTAAGGCGGCCATAGGCTCTCCCCAACGTTTCGGATCATTACCTAGTCTACGGAAGAACTCTTGGAAGCTTAACCGTATCTTGGAATAATCTCCACCGGAGGCTACTATCTTGGCCACTGAAGATAGAACTGCATATGCTGCCCCATGAAAAGGTGACCAACTAGATAGATATGGATCAAATCCATAGCTCATCATTGATACAGTATTAGTTTCTCCATTAAGCACCGGTATCTTTGCTATCATGGTTTGAATAGGTGATTGCTGATACTTACCACCATAAGGCATTGTAACTGAACCAGCTCCGATAGAGCTATCGAACATCTCAGCTAATCCTTTCTTAGAACATATATTAAGATCAGCTAAGACCTTTAACCATTTATCTTTAATACTACTTGAATCCAGTGCCAATGCACCTTTATCAAAGTAATTGTCTTCTTTTGATGGAATGTTTACATAGGCTGAGGCTTCCTGGTGGGCCCCGTTGGTATCAAGAAATACTCTTGATAGGTTAACAATTTCCTTACCTCTCCATTCCATTACTAGCCTTTTCTCTTTTGTTACCTCTGCAACAACCACAGCCTCCAGATTCTCTTCTCTGGCATAGGCTAGCATCTTGTCTACATCCTTAGCATCAACAACTATAGCCATCCTCTCCTGGGATTCAGAAATGGCAAGTTCAGTTCCATCTAAACCTTCATATTTTGCAGGAACCTTGTCAAGATTAATATGAAGACCGTCGGCCAATTCACCAATTGCTACCGAAACACCACCGGCACCAAAGTCATTGCATTTCTTTATAAGGCTACTAACCTCAGGTTTTCTAAAGAGTCTCTGCAGATTACGCTCTGTTGGAGGATTTCCTTTTTGAACTTCAGCTCCTAAAGTCTCTATGGACTCTGTTGTCTGAACCTTAGAGGAACCTGTTGCCCCTCCCAGACCATCACGGCCTGTTCTGCCTCCCATAAGAATAATCACATCTCCAGGGTCAGAATTGCCACGGACTACATATCTTCTAGGTGCTGCACCCATGACAGCTCCTAGTTCCATTCTCTTTGCTAGATAACCCGGATGATATATCTCATCCACATAACCGGAGGTTATACCTATCTGATTGCCATAGGTGCTATATCCCAGTGCCGCTTCTGTACAGATTTTTCTCTGAGGAAGCTTACCTTCGATAGTAGCCTCTAGGGGCTGTGTTGGATCTGAAGCTCCAGTAATTCTCATGGCCTGATATACATAACCTCTTCCTGAAAGAGGGTCACGAATTGCACCACCAAGGCAAGTAGCTGCCCCGCCATATGGCTCAATCTCAGTTGGATGGTTATGGGTCTCATTTTTAAAGAACAATAACCATTCCTCTGTCTTACCATCTATATCTACAGGGACAATAATAGAGCAGGCATTTATCTCATCAGAAACCTCCATGTCCTCAAGCTTTCCATCAGCCCTAAGCTTCTTCATGGCTAGGGTAGCCATATCCATCAGGGATATATATTTATCATCTCTTCCTTTGTAAAGCTTTTCTCTATCAGCAATATAAGTGTCAAATGTCGCCTTAATTGGCTCAGTATAATATCCTTGCTCGAACTGAATATCCTTAAGCTCTGTTAGGAATGTAGTATGTCTGCAATGATCAGACCAATAGGTGTCAAGCACACGAATCTCTGTCATGGAAGGATCCCTGTTCTCTTCATTTTTATAATAATTCTGAATGTGAAGAAGGTCCGCCATAGTCATAGCTAGGTTTAGGGAATCTCGTAATTTAATAAGCTCATCCTGCTGCATATCTTTAAAGCCAACAAGTATCTCTACATCCTTAGGCTCCTCGGATTTTGTAATCAAGGTCTTTGGCTTAACTTCAGAAGTCTCTCTAGAATCCACAGGATTAATACAGTAACCCTTTATTCTTTCAAATTCTTCGTCGCTAATATTACCAGATAGAATATAGGTGGTTGCTAAACGAACTATAGGCTCCTCATTCTCGTCAATAAGTCTTATGCTCTGCTCTGCTGAATCAGATCCTTGATCAAACTGCCCAGGCAGATACTCAACAGAAAACATCCTGTCCCCTGAGGAAAGCTCTATATTCTCTTCATATAAAATATCCACAGGCAACTCCACAAATACAGTGTCTAATGCTCTTTTATAAGTATCATCACTTATATTTTCTATCATATATCTATTAAGCACTCTAACAGATTTTACACTCTCTATTCCTAATAGGTTTTTCAACTCCTGCTGGACTCTCTTAGCAGGTTCATTGTAGGGCTCTTTTCTTTCAACATAGATTCTTCTTACCTTGCTCATTTACAACACTCCCATTCTTAGCCAATATTAATAGTTTCGCTCATTTTCTTGCATTATATCATAGCATATCTTATAATTAAAATTAATATATATAAATACTTTTATTAGTGAAGCTAATATATGCCCACTATATAGAGAGTCAATTTTAATATAAGCAAAAATCACTTACTCTAATGAAAATTATCTAAGGAGGAATAGTTTTGGATATAAATTATGAGCTCTATAAAGTCTTCTATAATGTAGCAAAAAGCCTAAGCTTTTCAGAGGCCGCGGAGGCTCTTTTCATCTCTCAGTCCGCCGTCAGCCAGTCCATAAAAACTTTAGAAAAACGCTTAAATCAACCCTTATTTATCCGCAGTACCAAAAGAGTAGCTCTTACTAAGGAAGGTGAGCTCTTATTAAAACACATAGAACCTGCCATTAACCTGATTACCAGGGGCGAAAACCAACTATGTGCAGATCCTAAAAGTGGCACTCAACTAAGAATTGGAGCCAGTGATACAATCTGTAGATATTATCTTGTGCCCTACCTTAATAATTTTCACAGAGAATATCCTAATATCCATATCAAAGTATCCAATGGAACTTCAGTACAGTGTGCTAAGATGTTAGAGCGAAATGAGGTAGATGTTATCGTAACAAACTCACCAAACTCAGCACTTAACGATTTGATGGATATTATCCCGGTAAAGGAATTTCACGATGTCTTTATAGCAAAAAAAGATGATTTCCCTTTATATGACCATCCTATTTCATTTAAGCAGCTACTTAAACATCCAATTCTAATGTTAGAGAAACGAGCAACTACCAGCATGTATCTTCATAATTTATTTCTTGAACAGTCGCTGGACCTGGTGCCCGCTATTGAGCTGGCCAGCAATGATTTATTAATAGATTTAGCCCGGATAGGTCTTGGAATAGCCTTTGTACCTGATTTTTGCATAAAGGATCTTGGGGAATTAGCTATTATAGAAACAGAACAGAAAATCCCATCAAGGAAACT
>JAAYPG010000146.1 GCA_012519905.1 Clostridiales bacterium
AATTTCAAAGGGCAGCTTCTTCTATTATTTTGTATCTAAGAAAAATTGTTTCATATATCTTTATGAGTATGCTGTAAGTAAATCAAAACAACTTATTGATATTCCAGGTGATGATGGGCTTCCGAAATATTTTGAAAAGACAGATTTCTTTGAGCGTTTAGACGCTGTAAAGGAAAGGAAAATTAATCTGACAATCCTATATCCTTATATGAACAGCTTTGTAAAAAAAGCCTACTTTGAAAGGTCACAAGATGTCTACCAGGAGATACAGTTAATAAATCAAAGAATAGTTCATGAACGAATATCTGACTTTTTTTACAAGCTCGACCTTTATAAATTTAAAGATGATGTAGAACCAAATATGGTACTTCAGTTAATCTCTTGGTGCTCGGAAGGTGCAGTAAATCAAATCAGGCTAGTTAACTCGATGAATCCCAATAAAAAGAATGATGAAATAGATTATAAGGAAGTCATACAATTATATGACAAGTATGTGTCCATGATAAAAAAGAATTTTTATAAGGAAAAATATCTGTAGTTAATGTTTTAAAGTAATTACAGCCTCGAGTCATTTACAAGAATAGCATTCAAAATTATATAGAAGGGAGAAGATAAATTATGTCCATAATAGAAATCAATGGGTTAACTAAAGATTACGGGGACCACAAGGGTGTCTTTAATCTAACCTTTAGCATTGAAGAGGGCCAAGTGTTCGGATATCTAGGGCCAAATGGCGCAGGTAAGACCACCACTATAAGACATCTTATGGGATTTCTTACACCGGATAAGGGGGAGGCACATATTCTAGGGCTTGACTGTAGGTCAAGGAGTGCGGATATTATGAAACGTCTGGGCTATTTACCAGGGGAGATTGCTTTCTTTGATGGAATGAAAGGTATGGAGTTTTTGGAATTTATGGCGAAAATGAGGGGTATGACTGATACTAGTCTTAGAGATAAGCTAATTAATTTGTTTGAGCTTGATACTAAGGGTAGGATTAGAAAGATGTCTAAGGGCATGAAGCAGAAGCTTGGAATTGTATGTGCCTTTATGCATGACCCTCAGGTTCTTATCCTAGATGAACCCACCAGCGGATTAGACCCCTTAATGCAGAAAACCTTTGCTGATTTAATAGTTGAAGAGAAGAATAAGGGTAAGACTATTCTTATGTCCTCCCACAGCTTTGAGGAGGTCGAACGAACCTGCGACCGTGTGGGAATAATCAGACATGGAGAGCTTGTGGCAACCCAGGATATTCACGACTTAAGGCTCAAGAGAAGGAAAGTATACCTAATAACCTTTGATAATTCTAGCACAGCTACACGATTTGCTGAGTCAAGTGGCTTTGATATAATTGAGGTTAATGAAAATATAGTTAAATTAAGCATACTTGGAAATGTAACCGAATTTATTAAGACTCTCCATAATTACACCGTATTGGATCTTAATACCGAAACCAGTAATCTTGAAGATATATTTATGCACTATTACGGCGACAAGACTCCTAGTGCAGCCAATATGTAGAAGGGAGGAAATTATATGTTTAGCAAACCATTACTCAAGGCTACCATCAAGCAAAATTATATAGTTTTTCTAATAATAATCGCCACTCTGATGCTCTATCTTCCAATAATAATATATATGTATGATCCTTCTACTCAGGACTCATTAAATAAGGTTTTAGAGACACTGCCACAGGGAATGATAGCTGCCATGGGATTTAGCAATATAGGAGCAGATCTTATTGATTTTATAGGAAGCTATTTTTATGGTTTTCTGATTCTTCTACTACCTATGATATATACAATAATTGCTTGTAATAGATGTATTGCCTCCCATGTAGATAAGGGATCTATGGCCTATCTTCTATCTACTCCCAACAAAAGAAGCAAAGTGGCAAGAACCCAATCTCTCTTCATAATTGTAAGTATTACACTTATGATAGCTATAGTTACAATAGTAGGTTTAGTCCTTAGTAATGCTACTTTTCCAGGACTACTGAATGTTAAAGCCTTCCTACTACTAAACCTAGGCTCCTTATTATTATACTATGCTGTAACTGGGATTGGATTCTTTGCCTCCTGTCTCTTTAATGACACGAAGAATTCTCTCATGATTGGAGCAGGCCTGCCGGTTGCCTTCCTAATTATTCAGATGATTTCTGATGTTGGAGAAAAAACAGAATTCTATAAATATTTTACCATGTTTACACTATTTGACGCTGATAAAATCATAAGCGGAGAAGGATTTATAGTTCAGTTTATTGCCCTCCTAGCAATTGCTATAGTAATGTATGGGCTAGGATTTTATGTATTTGAAAAGAGAGATCTTCCCTTATAAAATAATCTATTATCTATCAAAGCTCTATATCCCCTATCCCTAGTAATTAAAACACTAGTTATAGAAGCACATAAGAGGACCTCCTTTAGCCAGCTTAACTGTCTAGCTTAAGGAGGTCAATTTAATCCTTCTTATATGTTAAATACCTATATATTATTCTTCGGAATCTCCGTGGGGTATTTACCCGTAAAGCAGGCATCACAATATCCCATGCCCTTCCCTATCAGATCAGCGGTCCTATCCAGCGATAGATATCCTAGGGAATCGGCTCCTATCATCTGGCGGATTTGATCTATTGAATTATTTCTAGCAATCAGCTGGTCTCCGGTAGGTACATCCACACCATAATAGCATGGATACAAGAATGGTGATGAACTGATTCTTACATGCACCTCTATTGCTCCAGCCTTTTTTAGCATTTTAACAATCTTTGCGCTGGTGGTTCCACGAACTATGGAGTCATCAATCATAACCACCCGCTTACCCTGAACCACCTCAGGTAGAACATTTAATTTGATCCTAACACCTGATGCTCGCATAGCTTGCTTGGGCTTAATAAAGGTTCTGCCGACATAGCTATTCTTAACAAAGGCCATACCAAAGGGTATTCCAGATTCAAGTGCATAACCAAGTGCAGCGGCATTACCTGAGTCCGGGACTCCTACTACAATATCTGCATCCACAGAATGGGTCTGAGCCAAAATCCTTCCTGCCATAATTCTAGAGTTATAGACACTGACACCATCAATATGACTATCAGGACGAGCAAAATAAATATATTCAAATATACATCTAGCATGATTATTGGTACATAGGGATGTATCAGAGTGGATTCCCTCATGATTTATCATCACGACTTCGCCGGGAAGCACATCTCTAATAAATTCAGCATCTATTGCACTCAGTGCTGCTGTTTCAGAAGCCAGGATATATGAGCTACCCTTTTTACCTATACATAAGGGATGAAATCCATGGGGGTCTCTTGCTCCAATAAGCTTTCTGGGACTCATGATAACCAAAGAGTATGCTCCTACCAGCTTCTTTACCGCTTTGGTAACAGCCTCCTCTACGGTCTTTGATTTAAGTCTTTCTCTGGCTATGTGATAGGCTATAACCTCTGTATCTATATTCGTCTGAAAGATTGCTCCAGTGTACTCTAGCTCCTCTCTAAGCTCTGCAGTATTGATAATACTACCGTTATGGGCTATAGATAGAGTACCCTTTATATAATTTAATACCAAGGGCTGAGTATTATGGATACTATTCTCTCCTGTCCTTGAATAACGGACATGACCAACACTTATATTACCCTTCAGATTCTCCATGTTCTCTTCGGTACATACTTCGCTAATAAGGCCCATCCCCTTGCAGGACATCACCTTACCCTTAGGCCCATTTGTGTCACTTACAGCAATTCCGCAACTTTCCTGTCCTCGATGCTGTAGCGCAAAAAGTCCATAATATGTGGTAGATACTACGTCATTTCCGTCTATATCATAAACGCCTAAGACTCCACATTCCTCATGCAACTCCTCGGAAATAAAGCTATCCATATCCATGATTCATTCTTCCTTTCTAAACAAGCTGTTGCAATCCCCCAACTAATACAATCTCATAATGCATAAATAATCATTTCAAAAATACAACATATTGATTTTATCAGAGTTAGGATTATGATGCAAGAAAAATCCGAAAAAAGTAAGAGGTGTGATTTTTCTACATCACACCTCTTCTTAATTATATCTTTACATTACTAAAACTATATCATTTGCATCAAGCATCATAGATTCAGGTATATAATTATCCTCTAGCCTGTTACCATTTAGGTAAAATTCCTTATAGCCACTTTGAGCACCGGATTCATTTTTCACCTTGATATTGAGGGTTTTACCACGGAACTTCTTATCTATGGTAAACTCCTTCCACTCACTTGGAATACTAGGTGCAATCCTAAGTCCGTCAAGATCCGGTCTCATTCCCAGGATTCCTTCTACGCAGCCTACCATAACTGTTGAAGCAGTTCCGGTCAACCAATGGACATTAGCCCTGCCCTCAAAGGGGCTATCTACACTTTCAGTGAATTGTGCATGAACATAAGGCTCAAGCACACGGATTTCTGCCTGATCATTCATAGCTGCTGGACTAGTCTCCATAAAGTATTCAAATGCACGATTACCATGTCCCATAAGAGACTCTGCTAGTATTATCCAACCTTGGGGCTGTGAAAATATGCCGCCATTTTCTTTAGTGGATGGATTAAACAATATTGCAAGAGCACCATCAAAGGCATGGTCTACATATGAAGGAGCCATTACTCTTGCCCCATACTTGGTGTTAAGCTCACGGTAGACACTATCCAAAGCCTTTTTGGCCTGTTCCTCTGTAGCTAGTCCACTTATTACTGACCATGACTGGGGGTTAAGCCACATACTTGCCTCTGGGTCCTTCTTGGATCCTATAACCTGACCATCCTCTTTAAAACCACGGATGAAGCGGTCATCCTCCCAGCAGTTATCATTAATAGTATTCTTTAGCTCCATTTGCACTTTATCAATATATGCTATGTATTCTGTATCCTTCTTGTCAACTGCAATATCACGTATTACAGACATAGCATAATATAGCTGAAGTGCAACGAATGTAGATTCACCCTTCTTTCCAAGGCGTAGGCAATCATTCCAGTCCGCATGAAGTCCTGCTGGCATCTTATGAGTACTCAACCTCTCCATGGAGAAATTAATAGCTCTTTGTAGATGGTCGTAGACTGTGCCTTCATCACCATTTGCATAGGGTATGATTTCATCTAAGAATGCCTTGTCTCCGGTCTCTGCCATGTATTTGTAGACAGTAGGGAATAACCAAAGGGCGTCATCTGCCCGGTAGGCCGGATGTCCGGTAGCCTGCACATAGGAGGCATCATCCGGAGTATCCTCATGGCCCGCATTGTGGTCAAATTTCACCAGAGGAAGTCCTCCACCATTATCTACCTGAGCAGAAAGCATAAACCTTAGCTTATCTTTTGCCATGGCAGGATCAAGATGGATAATTCCCTGTATGTCCTGCACCGTATCACGATAACCATAACCGTTTCGTAAGCCTGCATACATAAAGGAGGCTGCTCTAGACCAGATAAATGTTATAAAGCATTGATATGCATTCCAGGTATTAACCATAACATTAAACTCCTCACTGGGAGTGTCTACCTGGAAGTTAGACAACTTACCATGCCAATAATCCTTGAGCTCCTGTAGCTCTTTATCTATTATAGTCAAATCGGAATAGGAGTCTAAAAGCTTTGACGCTTGTTCATCATTCTTTTGACCTAGGAGGAATGCAAATTCCTTACTTTCACCGGGTTCTAAGACCATACTTGTATGTAAAGCTCCGCAAGCATTGGAATTATAATTGAGGACATTATCACAAGCTCCTCTTTCAACCGCTATGGGATTATTATAGCTTCTGTAGCTACCTATAAATGATAATTTATTACCATTATAGGATGTGATTGGGGCTCCAACCATACCAAAGAAACGTTCTCTATAATTGGTACCCTCTTCATTTTTACCATCATTTTCGTTGACAGTCTGAATTATCTTATTCCCCTTAAGATATGTCCTAGTGATAAAAAGAGTGTACTGTAGGTTTACTAGGTCATTCTCATAGAAGCTTTCATTTGTAAACTCTATGAATCCAAAGGCAGATAGCTTTCTAGGTCTATCACTATTATTTGTGATTTTTACCCGCCAGACCTCATGGGTCTTATTAAGTGGTACATAATAAAGTACCTCCGAGCTTATGCCCTTATAATGACCTGTAATTGTTGTATAGGCAGTTCCATGACGGCACTCACCCTGATACTCCCCATATCCTTCACCTAAGGGCTTTCCTACTGGCTGCCAGGATGATGACCAATAATCATTGTCCTCATCATCTCTTAGATATATATATCTACCAGGCTTATCCTCCTGATTAAATATATAACGGGTAATCCGACCGTTGGCTCCGCTTTTTACGAAGCTGTAACCCCCTGCGTTATTGGAAATTATGGCCCCATACTCAGGAGAACCTAAATAGTTGGCCCAAGGGGCAGGAGTATCAGGTCTGGTAATTACATACTCCCTATTCCTTTCATCAAAATAACCGTATTTCATATAACCTCTCCTTTTTTAATTATTTTTACTCCCAATAAAAATAATATATTTATCCTTGTAGCTCACAATAGCTTCTTATAGATGCAAACTCTACATTGACCATTATGACCTTCAAAGAATACCCTTATAAATAAATCCTATAGTTGCCGCTTAGTGCTAGTAGTGCAAACATATACAAGCAATTATCATAATAACGACGGTCTCCCTTTCTTAATGGAGTATTCCAAAAGAGCTCCACACATTCCCTAAGATTTTTTGTGTCATTAGCAGCTAATGCTACTTGAGCATTGGTAGCTATGATAGCAACAGGGTGGAGGGCTGGCTCATCAATTATAGTACCGTCTATCTGATATACCCTATCTATCTTACCCTCTACTGTCTCACAGAAGAAGGTCTGAATCCTATCTGCAATGTCCCTCTGTCCTTCGTCCGCGGCAAACCATGCATAATCCAAACCAATATTGGCCGGAACCCTATAAGCATCACTATAGTATCTATCCCTATTATCCCTGGTAATAGGGGTACCATCATAATGTGCATACTCCGGAGCAAGACCTGTAACAGGATGACATGCCAAATGAAGATAAGCTCTACTGGCTTTGGCTGCCTCCTTCCAGAACTCCCTATCCTCTTCATTGGCCCAAAGGGCAAATAACTCATAAAAATGAGGTAAATGATAGGATGGGTCCGTAAAATCACAATTAGGTATAAACTTAATTAATTTGTTAGAGGGCTCCCACATGGGGTCTCCAGGAGTGCCATTCTCACCCTTGTGAACACATTCATGAAGAATTGCTCTAGCTTCCTTAGAATAATTATAGATACCCTCACCATCACCCCAACGGTTTGAAGCAAAGAATAAGGCCATAGCAAAATATTCTTCACCATCAGGAGCAGGTCCATAAGAATTCTTGGTTCCGTCAGGCTGAACAGACCAGGCAAAGTAGCCACTATTTACACCATCCTCCATCCACATATAGGTTTTGGAGAACTTCCATAGACGGTCAAATTCCTTCTTCCAGTCATTTTGCACACACATCATCATACCATAAGACATTCCCTCTGTTCTGGCATCAAAGTTACCTGTGTCTTCAAAATAGGCCATATCATCTCCTATCTCATGGTAAAATCTTTCATCCTCAGGCCCATAGAATATAGTCTGATATGCATCATCAATCTTTTTCTGAATATCTTCTTCCTTGTAACCTAATTCCTTAAATAAATTTCTGTATTCACCAGTATAAAAAGCACCCTTCATCCCAATCCTCCTAATTATTATTATTATTAGTTTTCAATACTTATAGCGGAGGATTTATCCTCCTGCAAACAGACACTATTTGTCTATTCTAACCTAGTCTACAATTTGTGGAATATATATACAATGGGCTTAATTAACTTCTTTTTGTATTATCACAATAGGAGGAATGGCTAGGAAGTTAGCCTAATATCTAGCCCCTTTAATGAGTTGCCTTTGATAGCAGTACCTTTAGCTCGTCCACTTCAAACTTATAATGCTCATTACAGAAATGACAATTTACCTCTATAGGCTCGTTATCATCAATCATCTCCTGAATATCTTTTCTACCTATGGATATTACTGCCTTTTCTACCCTTTCTTTACTGCAGTTACACTCATATGAAGTCGGCAGCTTGTCCAGAATCTCCATATCAAAATCACCCAGTAGCTGCTCTAGTATCATTTCCGGTGTCATATCCTTATCAAGAAGAGAGCTAATTGGCTCCAGCATACTTATCTTCTTTTCTAATTTGCTGATAACCTCCTCATCAGCAAAGGGCATTAGCTGAATAATAAAGCCCCCAGCACGACGAACCGTATTATTCTTATTCATCAAAACTCCTAGGGCTACACTAGATGGAACCTGTTCACTGGTAGCATAATAATATGTCAGGTCCTCAGCTATTTCACCTGAAACAAGATTTGTCTGTCCCACATAGGGTTCCTTTAAACCCAAATCTTTAATTACTGTAAGCATGCCCGCTCCAAAAGCACCTCCAACATCCAGCTTTCCCTCTGGGCTTGGAGGTAGCATAACCTCTGGATTATTAGCATAACCCTTTACAGTCCCTCTTGAATTAGCAGTAACTGTTATACCGCCGATTGGACCTGTTCCCTTTATCTGTAGGGTTAATAAATCCTTATCTCCTTTCATCATTATCCCCATCATAGCCCCCGCTGTAAGAAGTCTCCCCAAAGCAGCTGTTGCAATAGGGCTATTATTATGAACCTCTCTAGCATACTCGACTAAATCCCTGGTTGTTGCTGCAAATGCACGTATCTGGTTGTTAGCTGCACTCGCCCTTATAATATAATCTGTCATAGATCAGTCATTCCTTTCATTTGCTCATTTCATTTATTTATCATTCATATTTCTTACTTATAGTCTCTATTATTATGATAAATAAACATTAAATTCAAGCAATCAATTTATTTGATTAAAAATCAAGTAATACTTTCAATATAATAATATGTAAATTATAACATATAGACAATCAAAATTGTACCAACTTTATTAGCTAGCATCTAATATTCAACTGGTAAAATAGCTGAAATACTAAAGGCACAGACCCTATCCATCTTATAAGAAGCCGCATCAAAGGCAGCTGATTCAAAGCTCACATATAGATGGGAACCATCAATAGCTATACCCTCACCCATAGATGGCATTTCAACCGTCTTAACACTTTCACCTAATGGAATAATACCATCCGTCTTCATATCATAGGCTGGTTTATATACATCAATTTGACGCATATATCCACGAAGCCCTAGGTAAAGTTGGCAGGAGCGTGACATGATTAATTCTCCATTGCTTGTAAATGCAACGCCCTGAACTCTAGTAGGCATAATAATTGTATCTTGTTTAACTAAGGTAGGCTTATTGTCCTTATTCTCTATGACATAGCTATACATCCTAGTAGATTGAAGTTCATTATAAGCACCTACCCATAACTTATCATCATAATATGTTATATAAGATGCAGGTATCCCCAGAGCAGCTGAGGTTGTATCATATTGAATAAGCGAATATTCTTCACCCATTTTAGCGGCAGCTTCTACATCTGAAAACAATATTGACGAAACCCTTGATCCGCTTGATATCCATACATTGACTCCATCAAAGCTTATGCCACCTACATGATGCTTATCAGATAATACTAAGGTAGTAAGAAGCTCTTTTGTATCCTTATGGACCACATAAATAACTGAATTTTCTTCCTTTGCCATATCATAAGCAGTTAGTAGAATATAATCCCCGGCAAAAGAGATACCTTGTGGACACATTCTTGTACTAGAAAATCCTTCAACATTTGTAGTTATCAGTCCAGGCAAGGGAAAACTCTTCTCATAGTCCACATTTTCTCTAAAAAAATCTATTTCTAGATATGCTGAAGATCCTTGAAATGCTTCTTCATTAGCAAATAACTTCGCATCTGTGCTTGTATTTGCTATTTCATCTAATATAACTTGTACAACATTGGATATAGGTCCATCATAGATAACATTATTATATTGACGTTTAGGCATTACATAAAAATAATAATTTTCTCCTATGGATAATCCCTCTACAATATAACTATTATTGGCATTTCCTTCAATGGCAGTCAAAAATGTTACTTCTGATTCACCCTCTTGGATAAAGAGATCATAAGAAGTTGCATTTGCTACCTTAGTCCAGGTAAGTCTCACTTTCTTATCACCCGGCTTATAGTTTAGCTTTGTATTATTTAAATTGGTATATGCCTCAAGCTCTCTTGATAAGTCTCCTTCAAAAGTTTCATTCAGTACATAAGCACTAACCTTATACTTATAATTTCGGCCTGCAACAAGCCCTTTATCTGTATAATAGGTTTTATCTGTTCTTCCACAATAGCTATAGTCATCCGCAGTCGCTAATGAACGATAGACTATATATCCAGTTGCCTCAGGAATCTCATCCCATGATATTGCTATTGCGGTCGCAGTATTATCTACAAACTTAAGACCTGTTACCGCACCTGGCTTGGTGGCCACCGTAAATGGCTCGCTTAAGTAACCTTTATACTCATTCCCATACATATAATCAATTGCACGAACCTGATAGTTCCTGGTTTCTCCAAAGCTAGTACTTAAAGTGATGCTATTATCATATGTGATAGCTTCTAGGTTATATAGGCCTGTTGCATTATCCATAGCATAAACTTCATATCTGTTACAAATGATAGCATCCCATTTCAGGGTAACTGATTTAGCATCTTGGTGTGCTATGGAAATATTCTGTACCCTAGCAGGTAAAACACTAATTTCTAAATAGACAGATTTACCCTGATATTCAATAACAATATACTGACTCCCCAATTGATTGGGATTATAATTTGATACTTCATAATCTTTAAGAGTAATTTTACTTCCATCAAAATAGAATCCTTCCAAGATCATATCAGATAAATCAAGTTCTTCACCTTTTGAGTATTCTGTTTTGGAAGGTTTTCGAGTTATCGATATCCAATCAACATCGGGAAGTTGATTGGCACTTGCCTTATTAATAAATAAGAAACTAGAAAAACAAACTATAGCTACAAAAACAACAATAAACATTTTAAGTCTTTTCTTTATCATATGTCATTACCTCCTACAACTAGCATAATCTAAAAATGTGGCATAATCTTGCCACCTTTACCATTATTTATATGTCCCTGACATACTGAACGCTAATATTTTCTATAATCATTTTACTCTAATAATAGCACCAAACATTCTACTATGTCTGGTGCTATTAGATATCCCCATTTCCTTCTTATATATGGCTTATTTTATATATAACTTATTTGACTGATGTCTTTCCCTTGCGATAATATATATCCTCTCACTATCATTTCTGGGTTCTTCATCTGTAAGCTCGTGATAAGCACCTAACATGTCTAACCCTGCTTCCTCCAATAATCCCTTTATGATATCAAGGCTATAGGCTCTTCTTACATGGGTCTCCTGATGCTTTCTATATAATGAATTCTCCTGCTTAAGGTATAAACTAAGATTAACCTCATTTATCATTTCATCAGGATAGAAGCTGTTCTCCCATATAAAATCCCCTGATTCATGATTCATCACACTGGTATTATCCCCGAGTACTTCCTCATATAGATAGGCCGTATCCATATCAAATATAAACAATCCACCAGAATCAAGATAGTTAGCCACATGTCTAAACACCTTGCTAAGGTCCTCAGATGAGAGCATATAATTGATAGTATCACATACACAAAAAATAGCTGCTACTGTTCCGTATAGCTCGAACTCTCTCATATCCTGACATAGATATAAGATGCCGTCCTCCTTACCTTCACTTCTTTGTCTGGCTAGGGAAAGCATGTCTTCGGACATATCAATCCCAATCATATCATAGCCCCTTGCAGCCATCCTTCTTGTCATAGACCCGGTGCCACATCCCAGTTCCAATACCAGCCCTCTATCAATGCCATGCTGTTTTAATATATTTTCTATATAATCTGCCCATTGGTCATAGGGTATATGCCCCATCAATATATCATATACCGAGGCAAAGTCAGTATATTTGTCCACTCTTAAGGCTCCCTTCTTTATTACAAAATCATAGCTCTTATTATATACTAAAAGAGCAAAATAGTGAACAAACATCTTAGTAACTATTATCTATTCTTTATTAATACATTTAGCCAATCATAAAACATGTTTTCTCTTCTAGTCATCAACTTCCATATATATGTGTAGAGCTCATCCTTATATCCTGATATTTTGTCGAGATTGTCTAAAAGCTCATCGGTAAGCTTCTTCCATTCATCAAGCCTAGTCTTCCAATATAGATTATCCTTATCCTGTTCAATATCCTTATCTTTAATCTCTGCTTCTTTAGCATCATCCTTCTTGTTCTTATACTCAAGCACAATTACTTTAATCGGTTCTGTCTGAGCAGGAAGGCTTTTGCTAGCCTTATCATAGATAACAAGTAGATTTGATTTAACGGGCTTTCCCTTATACTGACTCCCATCCATATAAACTAGCTCTGTATCATGGCCTATTGTTATTTTAAGTGTATTGTCAGCACTGATTAGATTGTTGTCAAAATAATCAACCTTGATATTATAATCAGGTCTTTCTATATCTAGTATTTCAGCTTCATATTGTCCAGGATAAATCATTATCCTAAATACTTTTGCGTCGTAATATCCTGTAACCACTGAACCCACTCTAATTTTTTCATTATTTGTCAGATAGGTATCCTTTGAAATTGTAAATATAGCTTCCATGCCATCCTTATCCTCTAAGGTTATCTGGGTTAAGTTCTTATCATTCTTCAGACTAGCCACCTTAGTAACCCTTCCCTTAAAAGAAGCGTAATAGGAATTATTATCTTCATCAGGGACTATAGCATCCGAAAGAACTACTATCTTATCAGGACTAGTCTGTGCAGGTATACTCCTGGTGGATGCACCATAAAATACAGCAAGCTTGCGGTTCTTAAGATCTCCCTTAAATTCCTTTCCATCCTTGTAAATTATCTCGGTATCATCATAGCTATTTAACTTTAATGAATTATCGGCACTTATCAAATCTGCATCAAATAGGTCCACCTTTATATTCTGCTCTTTATTGGAAACCAAGACCGCCACCGCAACATACTGAGGTGGGTAAATCATAATCATCATAGCATTTGCATCATAAAAGCCTGTAACCTTTGAACCTATGCGGATTTTCTCATCATTTATATAGTAGGTATCCTTTGTAAGTACCAGATGAGCCTCCATTCCTTCCTCATTCTCCAAAAGCACATAGCTAGTATTATTTTCTAACTCTGAATCTCTAATCTCCTTTACTATGCCTGTAAATGAATTGAAATGAGCCTTGCTATCTCTGGGTTTTTCTCCTGCAAAAGCTGAACTTATAGGTAGAATAAGCATAATGGCTATTAGAATTAGTGTTATTATCTTTTTCATTTAAATAACCTCCTCTAGAGTATTTTTCATATAAAATAATTACATAATTTATCCTTCATACAATAGACGAGATAGACAATAAAAAGTTCCATATCTTTCATAATATCTTCTATGGGTTGAATACAAAACTAATCCATATTCGTAACGGGCATATCTTAGTAATAGGAACGTGTAGAACAAGTATACCTTACAGAGGGTTTTTTATGTAATAGGATGAATACTCCTATTAAATTAAAAAGGAAGAGATATATAAGCTCCTCTTCCCTTTTTATATTGTATTTAATTTATATTTATATAAGGCTATAATTAACTCTCAGTAGCAACCATCCTTAACTGTCCATATATCTTAAATGGTGCCGTGGTCGACTTATTAACAAAGCTTATTGTGACGAAGTCCTTATCCTTAACCACTTCATCAGGCAGAACAACTTTTTCATCGTACATCTTAGGAGGCCATCCACCTATAGTGGTCCCAGATACTAGTAGCCCGCCATCAACCAGAACTTCATAATCGACTGGCTGCCCTTCTCTAGCCAGCATCATCCTAAGCTCATTGATAGCAGTTGGGCTCACTTTCATCTTATAGGAGAAGTAGCCGCCGGGGCTTGCTTCGCGACACTTATAGCCATTCCATGTATGGGAAAATGTCTTCTCTCCCTTAACCTCATGCTGTAATTCATATTGGTCATTACCAACAGGTATAAGATCAATGGTCATAAGCTCTAGTAAGCGTTTCATTTCTCTTTGCTCTATATGGGTTTGATAATTCTTGGAGTCTTTATCAAATAAGCTAAAGTATATGCCGTATCTGTCTTTGTATCTCCTATAGTGAGGTTTAAATACAAGACTTCCATCTTCGTCGGTATTATTTAGAACAAATTCTAAACGTCCTTCCCTTTGCACTAAATTACTTGAAATATTAGATAGCCATTCTTCTACCGTCATATCTTGTATGATTAAATAATCCTTAATATCCATATTACGGGTAGGTATAGTGACATCAACACCTGTTCTAGATGTTTCCATATCCTCCATCCCTAGACCTGCACTTAAGACAACAGGACCGTATTTAAAGCCTACTACATCAGGATTATCTGGTAACCTCTCATAGGTTACTGCCATCCTCCAAATCAGATTAACGACATCATTTTTATCCCATCTTCTATCTATAATAATAAAACCATTGTCTTCTTTGACCGCTTCATCTATGCCATTAACATCAACCTTGTATCCTTTACACCAATCCGGTATTCGAAGCTTTATAATGAAATTATTCTCTTCACCAACATCTAAGATGGAAATGCTACTAGTATCCTTATTAGGATAGTCCGCATCCATTTTTATTCTTAATCCCATGTCATCTATAGATAACTCAGAACTAATGTAGCGCCCTACTGTTAATTCTAATGTGCTAGAATTCTTCCCAATATAATATATTCCATCATTGAGCTTTGTGAAGTTCTCCATCCCAGTTCCCGTACAGCACCAGAACTTATCGTAGGGAGTGGAGTATACTTTAAAATACCCTGTTGCCATTGGTTGAAAATACATGGTCATCCCCGTCTCAGGATTCTGTGATGAGAGTATTGCATTGGTTAGGGTATTGTCATAAAAATCAAGATATTTTTTCTGGCCGGTAATTTGAAATAATCCCTTTGAAAGCTTGAGCATGTTATAGGTGTTGCAGGTCTCACAATTGCAATTAGTTCTTTCTGCATCAAGGGTATCAGGAAGACCAAAATGTTCCCACTCACTATTTCCACCGGTAATATAGGTATGATGCTTTATAACAATATCCCAAAAATTCTTGCAGGCATCAAGATAAAAGGAATCACAATCATCCAATACCATGTATCGCTTCATAGCTCCTACAAATTTGGGTATTGTAGTATTGGCATGAAGATCATTAAG
>JAAYPG010000017.1 GCA_012519905.1 Clostridiales bacterium
AACAGAAAATCATGGGGGTTTTATAAAAATAAAATATTGAGGGAGGTAAAACCTCCGTTATAATTATTGTTATAAAAATAAAATATTGAGGAGGTTTTGAATGAAACTTAATTACAGAAGGACTTTTTTTGTGGGGTTTGCCTTTTTATCTATTTGTGCTTTTTGGGAGCTTTATGATGGAATTATTCCCAAAATGCTGGAGGGGACCTTTGGACTTGGGGCGACGGCGGTAGGAGGTATTATGGCCATAGATAATATACTTGCCCTATTTCTACTTCCCCTTATCGGTGCTTTTTCTGACAAGGTAAATACCCGAATAGGTAAAAGGATGCCTTTCATTTTAGGGGGAACATTGTTGGCAGCCTTATTTATCCTTATATTACCCATAGCGGATTATAAGGGGAATCTAATATTATTTATGCTAGCCCTAGGCATCGTATTAGTTGCAATGGCATCATATAGATCACCGGCCGTTGCTCTTATGCCTGATGTTACACCTAAGCCACTTAGAAGCAAAGCGAATGCTATTATTAATCTTATGGGTACTTTAGGTGGTGCATATGCATTGGTTATGACGCTATTGTTATATAAGGAGGATGGTAGTCTTAATCTTCCAGTGTTTACTAGTGTTGTGGCCATAATGATTTTATCTGTTGTTTTTCTGTTTTATACCATCAATGAAAATAAGCTGAAGGAAAAGGTTAAAGAGGAGGAAAAGGCTCTCAATTTAGATGAGGAAGTTGTCGAAGAGACTAGGAAATCTGATGAGAAGATGCCAGAAGATGTCCGACGAAGCTTTATATTTATACTAGCATCTATATTCCTCTGGTTTTTTGCTTATAATGCAGTTAAGACAGCATTTTCAAGATATGCAGATAAGGTATGGGGGTATGGAGGTGGAACTTATACATTACCTCTTATGGTAGCCTTGGTAGCCGCCATGGTTAGCTACATACCCATAGGTATTATTTCAAGTAAGATCGGACGTAAGAAGACTATTATTGCTGGGATCATATTAATAACACTATCATATCTATGCGGTATGCTGTTTACAGAGCCTTCACCACTAATAAATGTGGTATTTGCCTGTACTGGCATAGGCTGGGCTTCCATAAATGTAAATTCCTATCCCATGGTTGTTGAGATGTGTAAGAGCTCAGACACAGGTAAATACACAGGATATTATTATACCTTCTCCATGGCAGCTCAGATTATTACTCCCATTGTTTCAGGTTTTCTATTAGAAAATGTGGGATATAGAACCCTTTTCCCTTATGCACTTGTGTTTTCTATTGCTTCACTATGTACAATGATCTTTGTTAAGCATGGTGATTCTAAGCCACCAAAAAGAAAAATTAATGAAAGCCTAGAAGACATAGGGTAAGAGAATAGACTAAGCTAATAGATAGAAGGTTTAGACCTACTTAAGGAGAAAGCATTATGTTTTTTGAAGTAAGCATATTTTTTATAGTTTTGATACTATTATATCTCTTGGCTATTATGCCCAAGCTAAGGAAGAATCCAAACTGTATAAGGTTTAAGGGATGGCATTATGCCCATCGGGGACTTCATGACAATAGGGATAGCGCACCTGAAAATTCACTAAAGGCCTTTAGACTTGCTGTGGAGGGAGGCTATGGCATCGAGCTTGATGTGCAGATAACTAAGGATTTAGTACCGGTTGTATTCCATGATTATGACCTAAATCGGGCCTGTGGAGTAGATATAAAGATATCTGATTTACATTATAATGAACTAGTTGAATATAGATTATTTAAATCCGAAGAAAAAATACCTACTCTAAAGGAGGTGCTTGACTGTGTCCAAGGTAAGGTTCCCTTAATAGTGGAGCTTAAGATACCCTGGAAGCCTAATAACACCTGTAGAGCAGTGGCTAAGGTACTTGAGGGATATAAAGGACTTTACTGTATAGAGTCATTTAATCCATTTGGGCTTGGTTGGTATAAGAAGCACTACCCGAAAATTATCCGTGGTCAGTTATCCACTGATTTTGTTAAGGAAAAGATAGATGGCAGCAGAATGCAATACTTTATATTAAAGCATCTGCTATTTAACTTCCACACAAAACCAGACTTTATTGCCTATCAACATAAATATAAAAAAGGGCTTTCCTTTACTATATGTAGGAAGCTCTACAAGACATGGCCAGTTGCCTGGACTATAAAATCACAGAAGGTGCTTGATGACTGCAAAGCTTATTATGATACCTTTATTTTTGAAGGATTCAGACCGAAGTTATAGACCCCAACATTCAGCTTTTTAGTATATTTCTTTCATATATGGATATTCTCTTGATAATAGAAATATTTGGAGGAATACCATACCATGATTAAGATGCTATTAGTTTGGTTATGTGGAGGTATGTGGTTTCTATCTAATCTAGTGTTAAGACCAAAAAAGCTTTCATGCGATAGGATATATCGTATGGAGCTAAGAAGGGGAAACTTTGATGAGGCCGCCTACAAAGGTAGTAAGAGACAGGAACTGATGATTTCATCTGATTATGGATATTCTTTATCATGTGAAATAATTGAGCCAGAAACCAATTATATTTACTACAAAAAATCCAATGAGCAGACAGAAAATGAGGCAGTAAATGAGACATTTATACCTGTTGCTATTTTGTGTCATGGTTTTTCACAAGGTAAATATAGATCCTTAATATATGCTGAGATATTCCTTAAGCTTGGCTTTAGAGTGATAATTTATGATCATAGAAATCATGGCTTAAGTGGAAAAGCCTTTACTTCTATGGGGTACTATGAGAAATATGATCTAAAAAAGCTAGTGGATTGGTCATATGATACTTATGGGCCTAACTGTAAGATTGTTACCCATGGTGTGTCCATGGGAGCTGCTACAGCCTTGTTGCATCTAGGGATTGATAAAAGAGTGGTGTGTACAATAGCTGATTGCTCTTATTCTGATTTGAAGGAACTACTTAAGCACCAGGTAAACTATTATCATATGCCTAGGCTGTTAATTCCCTTAGAAAGCTTTATAACCCAGATAAGGGCAGGGTTCTGGTATGGTGATGTATCACCTATTAGTGTAATAAAAAGAGTAGATACGCCCGTTTTATTTATACATGGAAAGAGAGATAAATATGTTCCTACAGAGATGACGAGGAAAATGTATAAAAGTAAAAGAAATAATAAGGCCTTATACCTTGTAGCTAGAGCTGCACATGCTCAGTCATGTGAGACAAATAAAGAGGGCTATGAGAAAAGAGTAAGAGCGTTTGTTAGGAAATATATGGAGAAACATCTTCCTTAATATAAGGGGATGTTTCGTGTAATGCTAAGAGGATGGTGATAGATATCACCATCCTCTATATAATATAACAGTCTCTATAATTTATGTATTGATAAGTAAGTCGATAATATTAGTCTTCTTTCTTCTTAAGAACTAGAGCGCCTGTACCAAATACAGTAGCACCTAAGCCTAAGAATAATGCTGTGGATACTACGCCTGTCTTAGGAGTAGCTTCTGTTGTAGTAACTTCTGTTGAAGTCTCTGTTGCTGAAGCAGTTTCAGAACCAACTGACAAAACAACAGCACCAGCTTCATCTAAGAAGTCAATTCTGGTTACTTCGAGAGGACCTTCTGACTTATTTCTTAGATTAAGTACAGCCTCACACCAGTTTGTTCCTGTACCATCCATGTCAAAGTTGTAGACCTTTGAGCCATCTACACTTTCACCGGTCAATTGAGGAGCAGGGGCCCAGCCACCATCGGAGTTGTATATAAACTCCAAATCGAATGTAGCATTTCCTGAAATAGTAATAGCGGCAGACCTTGTAACATTTGCAATTTCTGCATTGCCATGAGCAGTACCACTGCCGGTAATCTTAATCCATACATCATTACCGTCTGTCTGACCTGCAACAGGTAATCCGCCAGCAGCCTCATCATATGCAGCAGGGAGATTGTCAGCAGCTAATGCTGTACCAACAGTCATTGACAAGATTAAAGCTGTAGCAAAAAATCCAGCTAAAATTTTGTTCCTAAATTTCATCATTTCTCCTCCTTATTTGATAAATATGGTAATACATACTCATTTTATCAAATATATGTAATTTTGTATATCAACATATAGGATAAGTTTAATGTGAAATTATTGTTTATATTGCACAAGCTAGCTTATTGATTATGCTTGATAGCTCTTACTTTCATAGATAATCCAAAGAGATTAATGAAGCCCTCGGCATCCTTATGATCATATAATTCTCCGGTTGTGAATGAGGCGATGCTTTCGTTATATAAGGAATATGGAGAGGTTGTTCCCTGCTTTATGATATTTCCTTTATATAGCATTAGCTTAACTTCTCCTGTTACATATTCTTGAGTAACATCTACAAAAGCCTGATAAGCTTCTCTTAGGGGACAGAACCATTTTCCCTCATATACTAATGAAGCAAACCTATTGGCAACTTCCTTTTTTGCTGACAGGGTATCACGGTCAAGTATAAGCTCCTCCAACTGAGTATGAGCCTCCATAAGAATGGTTCCTCCCGGGGTCTCATATATACCTCTAGATTTCATTCCAACCACACGATTTTCAACAATATCTACAATACCTACACCGTGCTTACCACCGAGAACATTAAGCTTTTTTATAATTTCTGTTGCAGACATGTTCTTCTTATTTAGTGAAGTCGGAACTCCCTTTTCAAAGCCGATGCTTATGGTTTCACCTTGATCAGGGGCCTTTTGAGGGGATACACTTAGCATTAAAAGATGGTCATAGTTAGGTGCCAGTGCCGGATCCTCCAGTTCTAATCCCTCATGGCTGATGTGCCAGAGATTACGATCACGGGAGTAGCTGTTATCAGCTGAAAATGGGAGATTAATACCGTGTTTAGCACAGTAGGCGATTTCCTCTTCACGGGAGGAAATATCCCATATTCTCCATGGGGCGATTATTTTCAGCTCAGGAGCTAAGGCTTTAATAGTAAGTTCAAAACGAACCTGGTCATTTCCTTTACCTGTTGCGCCATGACATATGGCAGTAGCGCCCTCCTGCTTGGCAATCTCAACTAATCTTTTTGCAATAACAGGCCTGGCCATAGAAGTACCCAGCAGATACTTATTCTCATATACTGCACCTGCCTTTACACAGGGGATAATATAGTCGTCGACAAATTCATCAACCACATCTTCTATATATAGTTTTGTAGCACCGGATAATTTGGCTCTTTCTTCTAAGCCATCAAGCTCGCTTTCTTGACCAACATCAATACATACACAGATTACCTCATAATCATAATTTTCCTTTAGCCAAGGAATAATTGCTGTGGTATCAAGACCACCTGAATAAGCAAGAATAATTTTTTCCTTCATAATAGCCTCCATATAGATATTTATTTGTTTAAATATACACCATATCTTATTAATATGCAATAGGCAATATTAATATTTATAAGATTTTACTACTAATAATTTCTCAAATAGAGTCTATTTTATATAAGTAAGCCTTTAATTCTTAATTATCTTATTGTAATATATATTAAAATCCAAGTGAGATAAAATAAAGCGAAACTAACTAAAACCTTTGTTTCTTGTGTAAGTATAACAAGGACCACAAGCAGGTACTCTGAGACCGACGGTACTTAGGTGACGTACTTTGGCACCTTATGAACCGTTACGAGGCGAAGGTAACGAAGACAGCCTACCTGCGATGGTTTGTTAAACTTGCAGAAGATCATAAAGTAAGGTAGAGTTTCGCAACTACCTAATAATTATAAATAAAGAAAGGATATGCCATGTATCATATTGTATTAGCGTCAGAATCACCAAGAAGAAAAGAAATTTTAGAGCAAATGGGTATTCCCTATACTAGCATGCCTGCCAATGTAAAAGAAAATGCTATGGATTGTGAGCCATCGGATATGGTTAAAGCCTTGGCCAGGCTAAAGGCGAGAGATGTTGCAGAAAGAATTCAAACTTGCTCAAAGGATTTAATTATTATTGGAGCGGATACCTTAGTATTTCATAATGGAAAGGCCTTAGGAAAGCCAAAGGATCGACAGGATGCCATAGAGATGCTTAAATCACTTTCAGATGATTGTCATGAAGTATATACAGGTGTATGCATAATAATAAGAAGATATAAACAAGAGCATATAGATATTATAACAGATGAGGAAATAGCCTTCAGTGTAAGTACCCAAGTACAGGTACAGCCCTTGACTATGGAGCAGATTGAGGATTATGTGGATTCAGGGGAACCCTTGGATAAGGCAGGAGCTTATGCCATACAAGGGGAATTTGGTATATACATTAAGGAGATTCATGGAGATTATTATAATGTAGTAGGCTTTCCGATTGCCCAAATACACCAAAAACTACTGGCTAAAGGTATAAATATAAAAAAATTAAAATAGGGGTTGCATAATATTTAGTTTGAATGTATAATTATAAGCAATATAAAATAGGGCAGATGAATAATAGGATTTATTCAACCGGATTGGAGGCATAATATGAAATTAATACACGGAGGTGTAACGACACCGAAAGGATTCACTGCATCTGGTATTTATGCAGGTATAAAAAAGAAAAGAAAGGATATGGCCCTTGTTTATTCAGCTGTTCCTGCTAAAGGAGCGGGGACCTTTACCACTAATATGGTTAAGGCTGCGCCGGTATTGTGGGATCTAAAGTTGACGAAGGATAGTGAATATATTCAAGCCATTGTTGTTAATAGTGGTGTGGCCAATGCCTGTACAGGTGATGAGGGTATTAAGAATAATCATATTATGGCAAAGTCTGTGGCAGACAGCCTACAGCTTCCAATTGATGCTGTATATACAGCATCTACCGGGGTAATAGGAAAGCAGCTGCCTATCGAGATTATAACTGGGGCTATTCCACAGTTGGTTAAGGAGCTAGATGCTTCTATAGAGGCCGGAACTCTGGCAGCAGAAGCCATTATGACTACTGATACATATTCCAAGGAATGTGCTATAAGCTGCAACATCGGTGGTAAGGAGATAACTATAGGGGGGATGGCTAAGGGCTCTGGTATGATTCATCCCAATATGGCTACTCTTATTGCTGTCCTTACAACAGATATATCAATATCCAAGGAGCTTTTACAAGAAGCATTGAGTGAGGATGTAAGACACACATTTAATATGATTTCTGTAGATAGGGATACAAGTACAAATGATTCATTGATGATACTAGCCAATGGTATGGCTGGAAATGATGAGATAAAGGAAAAGAATGAGGATTATTACGAGTTTTGTAAGGCGCTTAACATAGTAACTACAAGCCTTTCCAAAATGATAGCAGCAGATGGGGAAGGGGCTACTAAGCTTCTTGAGGTTACTGTTCAGGGGGCTAAATGTTGGGAAGATGCAGTGAGTCTTAGCAAATCTATAATTAGCTCTAATCTGGTTAAGGCAGCAGTGTTTGGAAATGATGCAAATTGGGGTAGGATATTATGTGCAATGGGCTATTCTGGCGTGGAATTTGATCCCTATAAGGTTGACCTTACCATAGTTAGTAAGGATGGTAATCTAGTGCTGGTTAAGGACGGAATGGTAGCTGATTATTCTGAGGAAAAAGCAAGTAAGCTTCTTGCTGCCAAGGAGGTCAAAGTCATAGCAGATATAAAGCAGGGGGAAGCTGTTGCTAGGGCATGGGGCTGTGATTTATCCTATGACTATGTAAAAATCAATGCTGACTATCGATCATAAATGTTGATTTAGATAATGATATCAAATTAAATTGTGAAATGAAGATAAGCTGAAAGGAATATGAAATAGTATGGATTATATGGACCAATTATTATTAAAAGCGCAGACCTTGAGTGAAGCATTGCCATATATACAAAAGTTTAATAATAAGAAGGTGGTGGTAAAGTATGGTGGCAGTGCTATGCTTGATGAAAACCTTCAGTTAAATGTAATAAAAGATGTGGCTTTACTTAAGCTTGTAGGTATGAAGCCTATTATAGTTCATGGCGGTGGGAAGGAAATTACAAGCTGGTTACAAAAGCTTGGTCATGAATCCACCTTTGTAGAGGGACTTCGTGTGACTGATGAATTAACCATGGAAATTGCTGAGATGGTGCTAGGCAAGGTAAATAAAGGTCTAGTTCAGATGGTAGAAAAGCTTGGAGTTAAGGCAGTAGGAATAAGCGGTAAGGATGGAGCTACGCTGAGAGTTGAGAAGAAATACGTAGGCAATAAGGATATAGGCTTCGTGGGTAATATTAAGGAAGTAAATGTGGGATTAATAAATACCCTTATAGATAATGATTTCGTCCCAGTCATTTCTCCAATAGGATTGGATGATGACTTTGTAAATTATAATATTAATGCTGATGATGCCGCCTGTGCGGTGGCTACTGCTATAGGAGCTGAAAAACTGGTATTTTTAACTGATATAGAGGGAGTATATGCAGATCCTAATGATAAGAATAGCTTAATCTCTGTCTTAACCTTGGATAAGGCAGATGAGCTTTTGGCTAGCAACTTCGTAGGAGGTGGAATGCTACCTAAACTAAAGAACTGTGTGGATGCAGTGAGAAATGGAGTATCAAGGGTTCATATTCTAGACGGTAGAATGCCCCATTGTCTATTGCTTGAGTTCTTTACAAATAAGGGAATTGGAACTGCAATTATTCAGAAGGAAAGCCTATATGAAAATGAAGTAGATAATATTTGATCCATAATGATAGTAAGATTATTATAGTCCTTATTATTGTTTTATAGAATTATAAAGGGGTGTGAGTGGAATGAAACAATATATTGATGAAGCCGAGAAATACCTTATGCATACCTACAATCGGTATCAGGTTGTACTAGATCGTGGCGAGGGTATGTATCTCTATGATATAAATGGTAAGCGGTATCTTGATTTTACAGCTGGAATTGCCGTATTTGCTCTGGGATATAATAATGAGCAATATAATGATGCGCTTAAGAAGCAGGTCGATACTCTCTTGCATACCTCTAATTTGTTTTATAGTATCCCTAGCTTGGAGGCTAGTAAGAAGCTACTTAAGGCTTCTGGTATGGATAGAGTCTTCTTCACCAATAGTGGGGCTGAGGCTGTGGAGGGGGCTATTAAGCTTGCAAGAAAGTATTATTATATGAAAATAGGTAAAGTGGGAGGAGAGATTATCTCCATGGAGAAATCTTTCCATGGCAGAACCATGGGCGCTCTTAGTATTACCGGGACTAAGAAATACAGAGAGCCCTTCGAGCCCCTAATCGGAGGGGTTAGATTTGCCGAATTTAACAATTTGGATAGCGTTAAAATTAACATAAATGATAATACTTGCGCTGTCATAATAGAGCCGGTCCAGGGGGAAGGGGGAATCTATCCCGCAACTAAGGAATTTATCAATGGGGTAAGAAAGCTTTGTGATGACAAGGGTATATTACTTATATTTGATGAAATCCAGTGTGGTATGGGTAGAACCGGCTCTATGTTTTCCTACCAGGGTTATGATGTTAAACCTGATATCATAACCTGTGCAAAGGCCTTGGGCTGTGGAGTGCCTGTTGGGGCTTTTTTAGCTACCCAGGATGTGGCTAGTGCCTTTGAACCTGGAGACCATGGAACAACCTATGGTGGCAATCCCTTTACCGCTGCTGCTGTCAGCAAGGTATTGGACTTGTATGAAAGTGAGAATATTATAGACAATGTCAATAAAATGGGGCAGTATCTTTCCTTAAGGTTAGATGAACTAAAGAAAAGATACAGCATTATAACAGAACACAGAGGAAAAGGCTTGATGCAGGGCTTGGAATTTTCAATTCCGGTAAGTGGAATTATTACTAAAGCTTTGGAGAAGGGCTTGATTCTAATATCGGCAGGGCCCCATGTAATACGTTTTGTTCCACCTCTTATCCTAGAAGAAAAGCATATAGATGAGATGATAGAAATACTATCCCAATGTATGGACGCATAGTTAGGGCAAAATCGGGCAACCCTAATAAGGAAAGCTTGATGTGAAAGAGAAAGGTTTGGACTAACTATGTGGGGTTTTATAATTGCTATAATTTCTGGTGCCTTGATGAGTATGCAGGGGGTATTTAACACAGGGGTCACAAAACAAACAAATATCTGGGTGTGCGCTAGCTTTGTTCAGTTTAGCGCACTACTTGTATGTCTAGGGGCCTGGGTAGTTGATGGTCGTCAGGGGAATTTTATGGACCTTCTAAAAATAGATAATAAGTATATGCTTCTTGGAGGAGCAATGGGGGCAGCCATTACCTATACAGTTATTAAGAGTGTGGATAGTCTAGGACCAGCTAGAGCCAATATGTTTATAATCACAGCCCAGCTCTTAGTAGCTTATATAATTGAACTTTTAGGTATCTTTGGTTCTGAGAGAGTGGACTTTGAATGGCGTAAGCTGATAGGTGTAATAATTATAATTATTGGCATCATTACATTTAAATGGAAATAGTCACATAAATATTTAAATAATTTGTATAAATGCCTATTGTATTCATACTTTGCTTTATGTAGAATATATATATCATCAATTATAAGTATAGAGGGTACTTTTAAGTCTTTCTTTACCTTTAGAGCGGTGCTCTTAAGGGTGGCAAAAGGAAGAGGATGATGAAAAATAAATATTTTATAATAACTGCTAGCTCTTTATTTATTATAGTGGCAGGAGTGTGTTATAGTTGTTCATATAGTAAAGATCCTGTGCAGGAAATTCTACTTTCATCCGATAATAATATAGAAGAAGATGAAGCATTAAAATCAGAGCTTCAGGTCGATAATAATCTACAGATAGAGGACGAGCTTATATATGTTCATATATGCGGAGCTGTAGTAAGTCCTGCTGTCTACCAAGTAAAGGATGGAACAAGGCTTGTAGAATTGATTGAATATGCAGGAGGCTTATTGGCTGAAGCGGCGGATGATTATATTAATCAAGCCGTTGTGGTTGAGGATGGACAAAGGATTTATATACCTACAAAGGATGAGCTTAAGGAACTTAAGATAGAAGAATATGTCCTAGGAGATATTAAGGATCAATCTGATAATGAGTTAAGCAAAAAGGTGAATATAAATACTGCAGATGAGGCAGAGCTAATGGGTCTTCCCGGTATTGGTCAGGCGAAGGCCAAAAGCATAATTGACTATCGCAATAAGAATGGAGAATTTGAAGCTATCACCGACCTTATGAAAATATCAGGAATTAAGGATGGATTGTTTGCTCAGTTAGAGGATTTGATTATTGTGAAATGATAACTAATTAATCATAGTAAGAATGATGAGGTGTTTATATGGCTAAAAAAGTGCTTGTTGTCGATGATGAGAAGTTAATAGTTAAGGGAATTCGCTTTAGCTTGGAACAAGATGGTATGGAAGTTGATTGTGCCTATGATGGAGAAGAGGCTATTGAGGCAGCAAGAAAAAAAGAGTATGATGTAGTGCTTTTGGATATCATGTTACCTAAGCTATCAGGATTTGAAGTATGTCAGCAAATTCGCGAGTTTTCATCTATGCCTATTATTATGTTGACCGCAAAGGGCGATGATATTGATAAGATTCTTGGACTTGAGTATGGTGCAGATGATTATATAACCAAACCCTTTAATATTCTAGAGGTAAAGGCTAGAATTAAGGCAATTATGCGCAGAAGCAATAAGAACACCAATACGGTAGATGAGACTAAGATAATTTCATTTAATGATATGAAGATTGACTGCGAGAACAGAAGAATTTATATTGCAGGCAAGGAAATAAACCTAACAGTTAAAGAATTTGATTTGCTTGAATTAATGGTATTTAACCCTAATAAGGTCTATAGCCGTGAGAATTTACTTAATATTGTATGGGGCTATGATTATCCCGGTGATGTAAGGACTGTTGATGTCCATATAAGAAGACTCCGTGAAAAAATAGAAGGCAATCCAAGCGAACCAAAATATATACATACAAAATGGGGTGTAGGATATTTTTTCCAGAATCAAGAATAGGCTAAAATTTATAAATAGCATGAGGATGCATATGCTATTCGCTTTTATAGTTATAGGGGTAATACCCCTGTATCTATTTACCCATATTCTTTTAAATAGCTATATGGATAAAGCGGTTGGCAACAAGTTTACCCAGATGCAGAATCAAATTATTATGCTATCTAATCAGATGCTTCCGACAGGTTATTTAACCCTTGCAGATGTACCTGAAATAGGAGCAGAGGTTAATAGAATTGCAGATGTCTACCAAGGTAGAATAGTTATTGTAAATAATAACCTTAACATTGTCGAGGACACCTATGGTCTATATGATGCTAATAAATATTTGGTGTCCAAAGAAGTAATCCAATGCTTTAGTGGAAATAGTAGCAGAGTCCATGACAAAGAAAATAATTATTTAATATTAACTCAGCCAATCACCCATACTACCGAGGATCAAAAGGTTATTGTGGGTGCTATTGTCATGAATGCCTCCACTAAGGATATTCAGACTATACTATCTACCATGGAGCAGAGAGCTATTATTTTTTCCTTAGCCCTGGCCATGTTTATAGTAATATTCGCCTTATATTTCTCAGGCAAACTAACCAATCCATTAACAAAGGTAGTTAGCTCTATAGACCATCTAACAGAGGGCTATATGGATGAAGAGGTATCTATAAAAGGTTATTACGAGATAGAGAAAATCTCTGATTCATTTAACAAGATGATCAATCGAATGAAGAAGATAGAGGATACACGACAGGAGTTTGTCTCCAATGTATCCCATGAATTAAAGACCCCTATTACATCCATAAAGGTTTTGGCAGATTCTCTTCTTATGCAAGAAGATATTCCTGTGGAGCTTTATCGTGAGTTCTTAGTAGACATTACCGAGGAGATTGAGAGGGAAAACAAAATAATTAATGATCTCTTGTCTCTGGTAAAGCTTAATAAGACAGCTGGTGATATGAATATATCCAGTATTAATATAAATGAACTCTTAGAACAGATATTAAAGAGATTGCGTCCTATTGCTAAGAAGCAAAACATTGAAGTTATTTATGAGAGCTTCAGGCCTGTTATAGCGGAAGTGGATGAGGTAAAAATTTCCCTTGCTATCTCAAATCTTATAGAAAATGCTATAAAGTACAATACGCCAGATGGCTGGGTAAGAGTGTCTCTGAATGCTGATCACAAATATTTATTTATTAAGGTCTCAGATTCAGGAATCGGCATACCTGAGGAGGTACAGGACTTAATATTTGAACGCTTCTACAGGGTGGACAAGGCAAGATCCAGAGAAACAGGCGGAACTGGCTTAGGTCTTGCTATCACAAGAAATGTCATACAGATGCACAGAGGTGCCATAAGGGTATATAGCAAAGAAGGCGAGGGTACCACATTTAATGTAAGAATACCACTTAACTATATTGCCTAAAGACTGTACCGGGTACCGTACCCGGTACAGATAGTAAAGGAATGAGGTTACAAATTAATGAGACGAGTATTTATTACGCTACTGTTTCTTATGGTAGCACTACTTAGCTCCTGTAGTGGCAATGATAAGAATACAGGAAAGAAAGAAAATGAATATCAGATATATTATATAGATAGTAAATCCTCAGGAATAGTTAGTGAGGGTTATGTTCCTTTGGAGAATTCTAAGGAGCAGCTGGTAATAGAGCTACTTGAGGCCTTGAATAGAGAGCCATCCAACATGATATATAAGAAGGCTATCCCTGAAGGTGTAACAATTATGGATTATAGAATAGTAGATGAGCAGCTAATACTTAACTTTGATACGAAATATAGTGAGCTGAAGGGGATTCCTGAAGTTTTATGTCGTGCCACCATAGTTAAGACACTATGTCAGATTCCTGGCATAGATTTTGTATTATTCAATGTAAACGGTCAACCTCTTATTGATTCCAATGGAATACAGATAGGGCTAATGACATCGGAATTTTTTATTGAGAACACCGGTGCGGAAACAAATTATAAGGTTACTTTATATTTTGCAAATGAGACAGGAGATTTGCTAAAAAAGACTACTAGGAATATATTCTACACTGGTAGCTCCTCAATTGAGGAACTTGTGATCAATCAGATTATTAATGGACCAACAGAAAGCGGTCTATATGCTACTGTAGTAGAGGGAACAACTCTACTCAATGTATCTACTAGAGAAGGTATATGCTATGTGGACTTCAATGAAAAGTTTCTTGAGAAGCTTCCGGATGTATCTGAGAATGTAGCCATATATTCTATAGTGAACTCATTAGTTGAACTTCCTGGTATAAATAAAGTACAGTTTCGCATAAATGGTCAGCCGGCAGATACATTCCAGAATACTAATTTTGGTCTGCTATTTGAACGTAATCTAACCATAAATGAAGATAATCAGTAGGAGGAGGCTTGATCTATTGATAAAGAGACCCCTCCTCTGGGGGATTGTTGCATTTATTGGAGGTATACTAGCTGCATGGTATGAAGTTCCCTTAATACATATATTTATGGTTGGCCTTCTTAGCTACTTGCTAATATATTTCTTAATTTATCATATAAAATTATATTTTAACCCCAAGGACAACATTTTATGGGCCCTGCCCATCCTGATGCTTATAGGATTTTTTGCCATGAGGGATAGGGTGAAGCCGCTTGATATGGATGCTGCCTTTGAGGAAAAGGCAGAATGTCAGCTTACAGGTGAAATCAAAATGATTGTAAAGAAGTCCTGGGGTACATCCTACTACCTCAAGGATAATAAAGTGAGTCTACCGGATGGAAATGATTATCTGGTAGAGGAGATTATAGTTAATACATATACGGATAAGGAAATTCAGCAAAGTCAAGAATATCGTATAGGTAATCTAATAAATGTATCTGGTACAATTCAAAAATTCTCTATAAATTCAAACCCCGGTGGTTTCAATGAGTATCTCTATTATAAATCCCAAAATATATCATATAAGGTAAATGCAAAGGAGCTTACTTTAGTGGATGGTTCCTATTCAAGGTTTCATCTAGTCTTAAATAATATCAAAGATAAATTGCTTCAGGTTTTTAATACAATTCTTTCAGAAAAGGAAGTAGGAACAATTATTGCTATGGTTCTTGGTGAGAAATATCTACTTGGTGATGAAATAAAATCGCTTTATCAGGAAAATGGGGTTTCTCATATCTTGGCAATATCAGGTCTTCATATATCCATGGTAGGAGCTGCAATCTATTTTATGTTAAGAAAACTAAGGCTAGGGCTTATGGTTTCTACGGTGATGTCGTTGGTAATAGTCTTTAGTTATGGCATATTTACCAACTTTA
>JAAYPG010000147.1 GCA_012519905.1 Clostridiales bacterium
AGCTTTGTTGATACCGGAATACATATCCAGTTAGCCAAAACAGATCCATAGAAGGTTGTGATTAGAGCTACAGCCATGGCAGGACCAATTGCTTTTGGATCATCCATAACCTTTAGCATATTAATCAAACCAATTAGGGTACCAATCATACCCCATGCCGGACCCATAGCGGCCAAAGAATCCCAGAATCCTACTACATCTGAATGCCTGTCCTCAATACAATTTAGCTCTGTCTCTAAAATACTTCTAACAAGCTCTGGATCAGTACCATCTACGATTAATAAAACACCCTTTTTTAGGAATTCGTCATCAATACCGTTAGCGGCTTCCTCAAGTGCCAAAAGCCCTTCTTTTCTGGCAATATTTGATAGGGATATAATCTGCTTGATGGTTCCCTCCTCATTGGAATTTTCAACCTTTAGAATAAGAGAAAAACTCTTTAGGTAATTTAGAAACACTTTAAAGCTAGGGGCCATTATCATTACACAACATAGTGCACCACCTAAAGTAATCAAAATTGAGGGGGGATCATAGAAGTTACCAAGGACCTCTAATCCCGATTGCCCATATAAAATACCAAATATAACTACAACCGCACACAAAACCAATCCTATAATGGACGCTAAATCCAAACCTGCCACCTTCCATCCTTTGAAAATTTATTTTGTGAAATAACTACTTCTTCACAAAATCTCCTAAGTTTTTAAATATTTCGAGTATATCTATTGTTAAGCAACCTATAAAACTCTGCTAAATATTTCTTTTTTATATAATATAACTAATTCTTTTATCTCTTCTCTACTTTCTTTAACAATTATCTTATTTCCAGTTGTTAGTTTTATGACTGTATCAGGTAGTTCCTCTACTCGCTCTATTAATTCAGCATTGATTGTTAGCTTACTATCATTCAACCTTGTGACCTCAATCATTAAACCCCTCCTGTCCCCACTAGCTTAGATTAGGGGTGGCAGCCTAACTGCCACCCATCATTATTATGTATGGCTATTATCTCTTAAGATTAATCAGTTCCTCTAGTAGGCTATCTGATGTTGTAATTATTCTTGAGTTTGCCTGGAAGCCTCTTTGTGTAGTTATCATATCAGTAAATTGAGCTGATAAATCTACATTAGACATTTCCAAAACACCTGTTGTTAGGCTACCTCCACCCAAGGTTGGGTCCTGACCTATTCCATCAAAGTCTCCAGAATTCTGAGTAGCTGCAAACATACTATTACCAACCGCCTCTAATCCAGCTGGATTAGAAAAGGTTGCTACTGCTATCTGGCCAAGAAGCTTACTATCACCGTTATCATATTTTCCATATATCTTACCAGATGCATCTATGCTTATGCCTGTCATATTACCAACTTTTTTACCACCACCGATGCCCTGAAGACTTCCTCTGTTTGCTTCCAGAGAGGAATTACCGCTGTTGGAATACATAGTAACCTTAGAGAAATCCACATCTATATCACTAAAGGGATTTGCTCCACCACCATCAGCTACTATAGATAATGATACGCTTTTATTTGCGCTATCTGTATCTCCGTCACCAACGCTTACAAAATTACCAGTAGAGCCATTAAAGGTAAGTAATACACTTTCTGTAGCTGTAAGAGTTACATGACCTGTAGTCTGATCAACAGTGGCATTATACTGAGCATCGCCAAAGTTAATTCGAGTGATACCAGATGGTTCATAGGTAACATTGCCTTCATCATCAACTTCCTCTATAACAAATATGGATTTACCATGCTCATCCTTTATGTCCATTACATCCACAGTATAGACATTAGTACCCTCGTCTGAAGTCTGTCTTACTCTTAAATCTGCCTTGTAGCTGTGTCCCATATTATCATAAAACCCTAGGTTTACCATCTTACCTGTTGCATTATAAGCAATTTGTGTATCCTTGCTGTCTATATTACCTGATACATATGCTGCTGTAGTTGCTTCAGGAGCGGTATATAGATTCTCAGGTGACATGATATTAAGTGGGGAAACCATATCTGCTACTGTCTTAGTTGGATCCATGGGATCAACCTGCCAGCCCATTACTGAAGCTCCCGCAGGTGTACATAAGGTACCGAAAGCATCTACCCCAAAGGATCCCGCCTTGGTAAAGAAGTTACTTCCACCATAGTTTACTATAAAGAAACCATCACCTTCTATCATAACGTCAAAGGGATTATCGGTTCTTTGTGATGCACCGGTAGTTCCTACGGATGTAGTTATTGATGCTACATTAGATCCAAGACCAATCTGCATGGCATTACGGCCTGTTGTGCCTGTTGCTGCGTTGGGTCCCGATGCACTCTGTGTTGTCTGATAAAAAACATCAGAGAATGTTACTGAACTTGATTTAAAACCTATAGTATTTACATTTGAAATATTGTTACCAATTACATCCATTCTAGTCTGGTGTACCTTTAGACCTGAAACACCAGAAAACAATGATCTCATCATAATTAATGACCTCCTAAATATGCTGTGTAATCATCTGCATCCAATCTGTCAGTCATGGATGCTTAGCCTCCAAAAGGTCCAGCCTTATATGATTACAGCACCATCAATATTAGTAAATATCTTTTCTTCACCTTCATTTACCGCTGTAATTACTGTATTGTTCTTTATGTTTACGATAAATGCCAGGTTGTCTACCATTACAAGCGATTCTTTGATTCCCTTCTCATAGGCCTTCTTTGCACCGTTTTCTAGTCGTCTGTACTGATCGTCGGTTAGATCTATATTCCTGTTGGCTAGCCTCTCATTGGCATGCTTTGAGAATTTCAGCTCTGAACCTAAATCCGCTCTTTTCTCTCTTAGAATCTCATGGAAGGGTATCCCTGCTACAGGTTTTTGTATCGCCTTGCCACTAAGCTTATTGGCTATGGGCAGTTGGGGCGGTATTTTGTTCAAAGGTATATTATTCATTATTACCTCCACCTGCCGCTTTGGCGGCTCTCCTAATTCTAGTTATTATCATCGTCTGAATCCACTTTATCCTCTGTATCTTCTGGATTCTCTGGCTCCTCTGGCTCTTCTGGTTCCTCTGGTTCCTCTAGTTCCGCTGTAGAGTTCTTTACTGTTACAGTTACCATATCCTTAGCGGTGGTCAAGAGGACATCATTGAATATTACTGTTATCTTATAAGTACCATTTGGTGCCTTCTCAAATACAGATCCAGCTATGGTTATTTTATTGTCCTTTAGTGTAATAACTGAAGGATCAAGTAGGGTTTGATCTACCAATATCGCCACATCATCGGCAAGTGAGTCTCCTTCACCCATATGCACATTAAAGCTCATATCTTTCGGATCCTCTGCATCATATTCTAGATCAACCTTTTCTAAGATACGGGGACGGCCCTTCTCTAGAATATAGGTATCATCTATGACGCTATCTAGATCATCCACTGAATATAGATTGCCATTAATAGAAAATCGCGCCTTACCATTGCTAAAATTCACAAAATCTACTTTTCCACCAATCTCATTAATGGTCCCCGTCTCGCTCTTTGTTCTAACTATCACATTCTTACCCACTAGGCTTAATGCCTGAGAATTAGAAGTCAATGCACTAATATTCTGCATTTGCTCCAACTGAGAGAATGTTGCCAGCTGGGATATGTACTCAGTGTCAGAGCTGGGATTGAGGGGATCTTGATACTTCATCTGTGTAACTAAAAGTTGTAAGAATGCATCCTTACCCAGTTCATTCTTAGTTGACTTTTCTGTGCTAGCTGATCTGTTAACCTGTTCAATCACGCCATTTTTTACTGTCTTAATTAATTCGCTCATGGCTTTCCTCCTTCATCGATTACTCTTAAGCTATGCCCTATAGTTGATTGTATGACCCATAGTGCCTGTAAGATTTGTATTGTCCACATCTTCTATGGGTTCATCGATCATAGCTACAGCTTCTTCGAAGGTGATCTTATGGCCGGTTCTTTGCTTCTTCTGCATCATCTGTTCAGGATTATTAGACGAACTATTCTGATCAAATGTATAGCTGGCTACAGTAACCTCAATAGTCTCCACTTTGATACCTTGCTGAGCAAGAGTGTCCTTAAGGGTTATAAGCTGACCTTCTATAGCTTCCTTTGCAAGTTCATTTTGCACTGAGAAATGTGCTGACATTACACCTGCTTTGGAACTTATAGTCAGATTAACCTTACCCAGATGCTCCGGATTTAACTGAAGCTCCATACTGGTTTTCTCAGGACTTATTGCTACACGAATTTGATCTACAATCTGCTGTGCAATCTCTCTTATTTCATATAGCCTTGTGTTATTGCTGTCAAATTCTACTATGGGCTTATCATAGTTTGCACTGAGCTTATCAAGAAAAACCTCAAATCCGTCAGTCCTATCAGTCTTTTCATTAGAGTCCTTTGTGTCCTTTGATTCACTATTACCATTGGTAGCTATTACAGATCTTTGGCTTGAAGCTTCGCCATCCTCGCCTATACCCTGAAGCTTAACTGCCTTGTCCCCAGCTTCATCCTTCACTTCCTCAGCCTTTCCAGATAATAATTGGGGCTGTGTGATATCGATTTCATCTGTATCGCTAATTGTTTCATCCGTCTCTACACTCTGCTTAAGTATACGACTAATCTCATCATCGCTAAGCTTAAGATCTGCTTCGTCTTTGATATCCTCTACCTTGGCTAGTAGGTCCTGGAAGCTATAACCCAGCTGCTCATCCATAAGCATTTCAAAGGGGTCTGCCAAGCCCTTATTGGCCAATAACAGAGTCCTTATGGCCTTGGGGTCTGTTAAATCTGCAAGCTCTAATCCCAATTCCTTCATTATGGAGTCTATTTCCTCAGCTGTCATATTCAATTCTTCCATTATAGCATTTCTTATTTGACCTATCATTGATAGGATCTGTCCCAATAAATCCGAACTAGTTAATTCTGCTGGATCCTGACTATCATCTGATATATTATCTACTGTTTGAGCCTCTTTGTTACCTATATCAGACCTTATATCTTTCTTATCATCCATGATGTTAATATTCTTGTCTTTGCCATCTGTTGCTTGCTTTCTGTTTAGGCTGCTGTTTTTAGTGTTATCATTACCTTCTTTTGCCCTAACAGTAATCTCTGTCTCTCTCTTTATGCTCTTATCAAGAAACATATCAAAATTATTTTCTCTAGTTCCTTTGGCCAAATGATTAGCATCTGCAACTTGAAACAATAGACCAGAAGCCTGAGTGGGTATGCCTTTTGTCATCATTGTCCTTCATCCCTCCTTTCTCTTTGGACGCTATATCAGTGTACAGTGTCCTTTATTTATCTACAACAGGATATAATATCCTGGTGCGATCTGATTTAGTGTTCTTATTTAGCGCTTTCAATTTATTGCTTATTTTGTGTTTCAGACTAATTTGAGGACAATCTTTCCTCATCCATATCAAGCATTTTCTTAGTGATTTTCGCTGCCAATACATGATCCATTTCAGCTAGTATGGAAGCGCTTTCCTTTGGTTTCATTGCTAGCAATATCTTTGCAACGGATTCCACGTCTGCTGTCATGGTCTCAAGAATTTTTGCTGCTGCTTTAGGATCCATGCTTTTGTAAATATTGGCCTTTTCTAAGATTGCCTCTGAATATTGAAGCTGTTCCACTACCTGCCTATAGATTTCCTCTGCATTGCTAGGATTTATCTCTTCATAGAACTTCTTATACTCATCAATATTGGGCGCCGCTTCAGCAAATACTACTTTCTTATCGAATTCTTTTTCCCTTTCTTCGAATTCACTTTGCTTTTCTTCAAAAACCCTTAGCCTTTCTAGCTCTGCCTCTAAATCCTTTTTCTGTTCACTATCCTCTTTTTCCTTAGTCTCTTTGTCTTCGATAGTGGCCTCTAACTCTTTGATTTTAGCTACTGCTTCTGCTAGGGAGCTATAGGCATAGTCCTTCTCAATAGCTAACTGTTCATCAGATATATCTGGTAATATTTTATTAATCACAGGGACATCTTTTATAATAGGTCTTAGGACACCAGACCCAAAGCCTCCCACGTCGAATTTTATTAATAGTACAAATATAGCGAACCATATGATGGCTATCAAAAGGGCTATCAAGACTGTTAACATCTTATTGCCATCTTTTTCAACTCCATCAGCCTTGTTTCTCCTTGCCATTATCTATCCTCCTCATAAAGCAGAGAGCTGTTATAAATATAACTGTTATGCTCGTCAATCTCTTTCTGCTCTTCGGCATTGGCCTCCATCATATATTCTTGCCATGCCTTTTCTTTCAGCTTTTCCTGAGTTTTTCTTTCAATCATAGCATCATTAAGACGAATTCTTGCTACCTCAAGAGCTTGCTGGGCAGCCTTTACGACTACAGTCTGCTGTTTGATTTTCATCTTCATAATCTCAATCGCCTCTGAAAGCTGCTTTATTTTCATAATATTTAGCCTGCTTTTACTTTGCCTGCGTTGCTCCTCTTCATAGGAGGATTTCATATTCTCTAGCTTTACAAGCTTTTCCTCTTCTATGGTCAAGCGGTTTCTAGCTGCGGTATATGCAAGCTTTGCCTGATCTTCAAGCTTTATCTTTATATTTAATATACTTTCCATGCTATAGCGAAATTTTTTCATTCTTATTCAAAAATCTCCTTTAACATGGCAATCTCTTGATCAAATGTAAGCTTTTCATTCACATCCTGGGTAAGAAAATCATTTACCATCTGTATCTTAGAGATTGCATAATCAATATCCGGGTTAGAACCACTCTTGTAAGCCCCAATATTTATTAAGTCCTCAGCCTCCTGATATGTGGCAAGTACATTCTTCAATCTACCTGCCGCTTCTTTATGGTCGTCGCTGATTATTGAGCTCATTACACGAGATATGCTTTGTAAAACATCTATAGCGGGATAATGGTTCTTATGAGCCATCTTTCTTGTAAGCATTATGTGCCCGTCTAGTATACTTCTTGCTGTATCGGATATTGGTTCATTGAAGTCATCACCATCTACTAAAACTGTATAAAGTCCGGTTATAGAGCCCTTATCTGAGTTACCTGCCCTCTCAAGAAGCTTTGGCATCTCCGAATAGACACTAGGTGTATATCCTCTAGATACCGGAGGTTCTCCCGATGCTAGTCCGATTTCTCTTTGTGCCATGGAGAATCTTGTTAAGGAGTCCATCATCAGAAGTACATCCTTACCCTGATCCCTGAAATATTCTGCAATGGCTGTAGCAGTTTGAGCTGCCTTCTTACGAATCAAGGCCGGCTTATCAGATGTTGCAACGATGACCACAGACCTTTTCAATCCCTCTTCGCCCAAGTCTCTTTCGATAAATTCTCTAACCTCTCTACCACGCTCTCCAATAAGCGCTATAACATTTACATCTGCTCTAGTATTTCTAGCAAACATACCAAGTAATGTACTCTTACCAACTCCACTACCTGCAAATATTCCAATTCTCTGCCCCTTACCTACTGTCAGCATACTATCTACTGCTTTCACTCCCAGGGGCAAGACCTCATCTATTATCTTTCTCTTTAAGGGGTCAGGAGGGGCTGCTTCTGCTTCATAAAACTGTGAGCATTTCAAATTGGAATCATCTATGGGGTTACCAAGTCCGTCTAAGGTCCTTCCAAGAAGCGCTTCTCCTACTGGAACCCTAAAGGAGCCACCTGTATTCTCAACCATACTTCCAATACCCACTCCAGTCATATCATCATAGGGCATAAGAAGTATCTTGTTATCCCTAAAGCCTACCACCTCAGCTAATTTCTTTTCCTTAGCTTCGCTTGTTATGTAACAAACATCATTTAAGTTGGATGTAGGCCCTGTAGCCTCCAAGGTTAAGCCTACCATTTTAACTACCTTACCGATTTCTTTATGGTAGCTTTTATCTAAAAGTTGTTTGTATTTGTCAATATCAATAAGCTTCATGGCATCCTACTTTCTGTTGTCACTTTATGAACTATGCTTATCTTGGACTAATCCACTTACCGTGTATATCGGCAAAATGTGTATTACACTAAACACTTGAAAGTAGCTTTAAATCAGTTATCAGATTATTAAGTTGGACATCAAGGCTACAATCAATTACTTTATTCTCTGTTTCTATTAGGCATTGGTTTTTACCAAGCTGCGGGTCAACAAGAATCTGAATGTTTCTTTCTACCAGACCCTCTATATAATCCTTCTTGGAGGATAGGATATCCACATCATCCCTACTTACCTTTATTGTATAATCATCCATAGCATCATCATCCAATAGGGCTTTCTCCACAAGATATAGAATAATATCAGACTTATCCTCAATAAGTATTCCTGTAAGTTTTGTTATTAGGGAAATCATAAGCTCTGTGACCACTCCTGAGGTCTCGACTAGCAATTTCTCGTATTCCTTTTTCTGCAGTTCTCTCTCTTCTAATAGATTCTTCTTTATCTCCTGAATCTCCTTAGACCCTTTATTTATTCCCTCTTCGTATCCTTGCTCTCGAGCTTTTTCAAAAGTATCTTTTTTTAGTCTTTGAGCTTCATCCTTAGCAGCTTCCAGTATGGCACTGGCTTCTTTCTTAGCATTTTCTATAATTGCTCCTGCTTTTTTCCTTTGCTCCTCCTCTGATACGACGGGGTCTACCACAACAGCTTTGATACCTTCCTCAAATCCATCTTCAGATTGTGGTGACGGAAGCTTACTTATTCTTTTAGCCAGAAGCTCCTCATCCCTGTCCTTATAGTCTATAGTCTTCTTGACAGTCGGCTCATATCGGATGGTATAGGACTTAATAACATTAGACAATAATCTCGTCACCTCCGCCTCTGGAAATAATAATTTCAGAGGAATCCTCCAGTTTTCTAATTACATTTACAATTCTCTGCTGCGCTTCCTCAACATCCTTTAAGCGGATAGGTCCCATATATTCCATATCCTCTCTTATCATAGCTGCAAGGCGCTTTGAAAGATTGTTAAAGATCACATTCTGAACTTCCTCTACAGCACCCTTAAGCGCAACGGCCAGCTCGTTATTATCAACCTCTCTAAGTACTCTTTGAATTGATTTGTCATCAAGACTTAGAATGTCCTCAAATACAAACATCTTTCTTCTGATTTCATCAGCAAGCTCTGGCTCTTCTATTTCTAAAGTTTCCATGATATGCTTTTCTGTTCCACGATCTACAGTATTTAGAATCTCTACTATAGAGTCTACACCACCAACAATCGTATAATCCTGATTCACTAAGGAAGCAAGCTTACGCTCTAGCACCTTTTCAACCTCCTTAATAACATCGGGTGAAGTTCTATCCATCATAGCTATACGCCTAGCTACATCCGCCTGCTTATCGGGAGCCAAGGCGGATATAATAGTAGAGGCCTGACTTGATGAAAGATACGATAATATAAGTGCTATGGTCTGAGGATGCTCATCCTGTATAAAGTTGAGTAATTGAGAAGCATCGGTCTTTCTAACAAATTCAAAGGGACGAACCTGTAGAGAGGCTGTAAGCTTACCAATAACATCCCTAGCCTTCTCCGCACCCAGGGCCTTCTCCAGAAGTTCTTTGGCATAAGCTATACCGCCTTCAGCTATATATTGCTGCGCCAGGCATATCTCATAGAACTCATCCATAACCTGATCCTTTACCGAAGGTGATACGCTACGGGTGTTGGCAATCTCCAAAGTCAAGGTTTCTATCTCATCCTCTTTTAAATGCTTAAATATACTGGCAGAGCGCTCAGGTCCCAAGGAGATTAATAATATAGCTGCTTTTTGGATTCCATTTATATCACTATTTATTTTTGCCATCTGCTTACCTCCTTAGTTCCAGTCATCGTTTAACCAGTTACGAAGAAGCTGAGCTACTGAATCAGGCTTCTCGTCAACAAATTTCTCTATCATCCTTCGTACCTCAGATACCTCATTATATTCGATATCCTCAATACTCTGGTTCTCCTTAGTGGTTGCCAATAGCTGTTCTACAGATAACTCTGGTTCTAGTTCTGTTATCTCAACTGGCCCTACTCCCTTGAATACCACAAATAGTAATAATGCTACTATCAGGACTGCCAATATAATCTGTAGATAGTCTGTCCACTCTCTTATCTCAACAACCTTAGGAATGAATACAGGTTGTTCTATTGCAGTTACTTGAATATTATTCTCAGCGATACCCGTTGCTAAGGATACCATGGATATAATTTCAGGATCTACTGTGAGCTTTGTTTCTGCACTGTTGGCCCTGACATACTCGTCAAATGTCATTTCATCCAATAAACCATCTGCTTCAAGCTCTTCCTCTGTAATATTGTTTATCTTACGTAATAGAATACTAACTGAGGATTTATCTGGTATTATGGCACCAGTCTCATATTTTATATTAGTAATTCTCTCATTTGGCAGATAATCATACTCCTCAATATCTACACTACCCATTGAGCTAGATGAATCCTCTATCATATAGTCTGTCTCATCATTTGAGGATGTACCTGGAACTCCTCCACCATATGAACCGGCATTTTCGGAGCTGTAGGTATAGCTATGACTGTATACCCCCTGCTCCTGCCCCTCGGCAGGTAAGTATTCCGTATATAATTCACTCACTTCTTTAAAATCCAACGTTAAATTAGGCATGATAACTACATCATCATACCCGCTTTTTATCAATCCCATATATATATTATTAATAAAGGTGTTGCGAAGCATCTCACGGTACTCTTCCTTTGATGATGCATTAGCAGAATATAGATCATGGGCACCACCAAAAAGCAGATTACCGTTCTGATCTGCCACCTTAATATTCTCTGTTGAATTGTTTCCGATAACAGAAGCCACTACTTCTGCTATGGTTTCAGCTGTATCTTTCTCAAAGTCCTTGTCCACATGAAGAAGAACGCTTGCGCTGGTCTCTCGCTGGCTTGTAAGTATAGAGTTGGTGTCATCGACAGGTATATAATATACTTCTGCTTTCTTGACTCCCTCCATAGTTTCAATATATCTTCTTAATTGATTCTGCATGTAAAGATTTAACTTTAAATTACGGTCACTGTTAGTTGTACTAAGACTATTGTTAAGTAACTCATCCATGGTAATTCCTGTGGATGGCATATCATTACTGGCCAGTAATAATACGGCATCTGAATATCTCTTTAGGTCAACTGATACTGTTAAATGATCAGCTCCAAGCTTATAACTTATTCCTTCAGACTCCAATAAATCCACAACTTCACTGGCCTCCTCAGTAGTCTCTGTTATGGTAAGTTCCCGATATTCTACTCGCCCTGTAATAATTAATAATACTGTAAACGCTATGATAATTACACTGACCACACTTATTAGGATGGTCTTTTGTTTTGTTGTATATTTGTTCCAAAACTCCAATAATTGATTTGGTATCTCTTTTAGCCTCTCTGCCATTTACCTGCTCCTAAGTTATTAATTTATAATCTAAAATTGCAGATTCATAATCTCTTTATACGCATCTAAAACCTGATTGCGAACAGCGATTGTATATTGCAATGCAAGGTTTGCTTTTTGCTGTGCTACTTGTAGCTCGTGAGTATTATCCAAAAGGCCAAGTGAAAAAGCCATCTCTGCTTCCTCTGCTTCATTAGTAAAGCGATTAGTATCCTTAATCATATTAGCTGCCGCATCGAACAAGGTCTCAAAGGCAAGGTTCCTATTTTCTTTAGTTTCTGTACTCGACTGTAAACCTCCATACTTGCTCAACTCACCAATATTGCCTATGCTCTGTATATTCATTCCATTCCTCCTAGATAAACTGTAACTTTTCAAATCATATAACGGAGGAATTCTCCTCCCTAGATAAACTGTAACTTTTCAAATCTTATAACGGAGGAATTCTCCTCCCTAAATATACTGAAAATTTTCAAATCATATAACGGAGGAATTGTCCCCCCCTAGATAGGCTATGCTATATTATTATTTACCTACTTCTAACCCCTTTAAAGCCATATTTTTTGTGGCATTGAAGGCGGTAACATTAGCCTCGTAGGATCTGGTAGCATCTATTAAGTCCGTCATCTCTTGAACTACATTTACGTTGGGATAAGTTACATATCCATTATCATCTGCATCAGGATGGGTAGGATCATATACGCTACGCATAGCCTTCTTATCCTCAACAATCTTGCTCACCTTAACCCCGTTCCCAATCACCCCAGCTGTCTTCATGAATACCTCCTGAAAGGGTGTGGCATCCTTTTCAGAAAAGACCACTGCCTTACGGCGATAAGCCTCTCCATTTTCATCCCGTGTGGTATTCACATTGGCAATATTTTGGGAAATAATGTCCATTCGTAGTCTCTGCGCAGTCATTCCACTGGCACTAATATTCATTCCACTAAAGGCTGACATCCCATTCCTCCTCAATATTTTATATTTTTATGTTAATAACAACGGAGGAATTCTCCTCCTCAATATTTTATATTTTTCTCTAATTTATTTGTTTTGTAGCACCATTTTAAGCCGATTAAACTCCTGTGTCATGGAATCCATCAGCGCATAATAACGTATTTGATTTTCAGCTAGATTGGCAGATTCGGTGTCAATATTTACATTGTTGCCATCCAATCTATAGCTTAGGTTGGCATAATCTGTATAAACCTGTGCATCTAATGTATCCATCCGTGCATTTGCTACACGCTTATCTAGTGAACCGTCGCCTGTTAAGGCCCCCATTAAGTAGGATTCGAACTGCACATCCTTCCGCTTATATCCTGGTGTGTCTACATTTGCAATATTATTAGAGATAACTTCATTCCTTTTCCAACTAGCATCAGCGGCTTTCTTAAGTACATTTATATAGTTAAAAGCATTAGACCCTATCATATGTATTTACCTCCATAAATGTGTTTATCTCCATAATATTATTATAATTAATTTCACGAAAAACACAAGATATATTTGATAATATAGTAGAATAGTACCACATATTGTAGGATTATATATTATTTTCTGTAATATTTTTACATAATTTAAGGATCTATAGGTTAAACCCATAAATCCTTTAGAATTTTTATATTATTTCTGTAATTCCTTTAGTTCATCAAAAACCACATCATTTAGTACCTTAATATAGGTCCCTTTCATTCCTGAGGAACGGGACTCTATTACACCGGCACTTTCAAACTTTCTAAGGGCATTAACTATTACGGATCTGGTGATACCAACCCTATCTGCAATCCTGCTTGCTACTAGAATTCCTTCGTTTCCTTTTAACTCATTAAATATATGCTGTATTGCTTCAAGCTCTGAAAAGGATAGGGTATTAATTGCTGATTTAACTATCTGTATCTTGCGATTTTCTTCAGCATTCTCCTCATTAACTGAACGCATCATCTCAAGTCCTACAACCGTTGTACCATATTCACTTAAGATAATATCATCCAAAGAATATTGCACACCTGTCTTATAGATAAACAAAGTTCCCAATCTTTCTCCGGCTATGTCAATTGGAGTAATTATAGCATGATAAGCATCTAGATTGTCGAATTCAAAACCCAGCGTGCCAAGATTAACATTTTCCTTTGTTGACAGTATATTAAGGAGTCTCTCATTTAATAGTGTATCAATATACCTACCGACTGCGTCCTTAATTAATTCTTTGATTTCAACAATATCCGCCCTGTTTTTGATGCCCAATACCTTGCCCTTTTTACTGATAACTAGTACGTTGGAATCCAGTATATCGCTTAGCACAACACAGATGTCATTGAATACTACCTTGTGAGAATTGTTATTATGCAGAAGATTATTAATCTTCCTAGTCTTGTCAAGTAATTGTACACTCATTAATCAAATCCTCCAATATTTTCTTATGCAAAAGCACACAAAACAAATACTTTGACTTAAAAAAGTAATACATTAGATTTTCTCCAATTGTATTACCTTTTTAATATTATCATATATTATTTTCAAAAACAATACTTTATTCCATGTTTTGACGCACTTTTTTGGCTTATTTTCTATTTTTCTATCCAATTTTGTATTATTAAGCTATAAGAGTAATTTATTCAAATAGAAAAACAAAAAATATTTAGTCAATTGGATTCTGATTGACCTCTCTTACAAAGCCACAGGTATCATTACTACACACCAGTTTATTTCCCTTTTCAAGCATTACACTTTGGCATTTATCACACTTCTCCTTGGAAGGCTTCTGCCAAGTCATAAAGCTACAATCAGGATGATTACTACATCCAAAATATCTTCTACCCTTTTTAGTCTTTCTTATTACAACATCTCCGCCACAGGATGGACAATCCACACCAATCTTCTCCAGATAGGGTTTTGTATTCCTACAATCGGGAAACCCAGGACAGCCCAAGAATTTACCATGGGGTCCATATTTTATTACCATATTCCTTCCGCATAGTTCGCAGACTTCTTCACTGACTTCATCAGCAATATGAATCTTATCAAGCTGTTCATGGGCACTTTCAACTGCCTCTTCTAGATCCGGATAGAAGTTTCTGATTATTGTCTTCCACTCCACCAGTCCGTCTTCGACACTGTCTAGTAAGGATTCCATATTGGCAGTGAAATTGACATCTACTATACTAGGAAAGGCTTTTACCATAATATTATTCACGGCCTCTCCAAGCTCAGTAGTGTAAAGGTTTTTATTCTCTTTAATCACATATCTTCTGGCAATTATTGTGCTTATTGTCGGCGAATAGGTACTGGGTCTTCCTATTCCAAGCTCCTCCAGGGTCTTTACAAGAGAGGCTTCAGTGTAATGAGCAGGTGGCTGAGTAAAATGCTGGCTCTTCTTAAGTTCTTTCAGATCAAGAACATCACCTTCATTTAGGGTTTCATAGGTAGCCTTGATTTCCTCATTGTCCTCATCCTGCTGATATACACTCAAGAAGCCTTCAAATATAAGCTTGGAGGCAGCGGTAGAAAACCAATGGCTATTGCCCTCAATCCTAATTGAAGTTGTTTCATATCTGGCAGGCTGCATTCTGCTAGCCACAAATCTTTTCCATATCAGTTGGTAGAGTCGATATTGATCTCTGGATAAGGATTCCTTAATCTCACTGGGTGTATACTGAACATTTGTGGGGCGAATCGCCTCATGGGCATCCTGTATTTTCTTGCCTGAGCCTCCAGAATTAACCTCCGAATTAACAAATTCCTTACCATATATAGATCCAATGTATTCCTTGACTGCTGCATCCGCCTCATCACTTATACGAATCGAATCAGTACGTAGATAGGTAATAAGACCCACACTACCAAGTCCCTTTATACTTATTCCTTCATATAGCTGCTGGGCCAGCTGCATTGTCTTTCTAGTTGAAAAATTTAATGTCTTAGCAGCCTCCTGTTGAAGCGTACTGGTGGTAAATGGTAGGGGTGATTTTCTTATTCGCTCTCCCCTTTTGATCTCTTTAATGGTAAAAGAAGCATTTTCTAATTCATCTAATATCTTAACTGCTTCTTCCTCTGAACCTATCACTGTTTTAGTCTTGTTTCTTCCTATATATTTTGCAACAAGAGGGTTTTTCTTTCCCTTTAAGTTAAACTCTACTTCAAGGTTCCAGTATTCTTCGGGGATAAATGAGTTAATCTCATCCTCCCTGTCACATATTATCCTAAGAGCCACAGATTGTACTCTTCCGGCACTTAGTCCTCTTTTAATCTTAGTCCACAACAAGGGGCTGATAGTATATCCAACCATACGGTCCAAAACCCTTCTAGCCTGCTGGGCATCAATTAGATCCATATCTAGCTTTCTTGCTTCTTTAATAGAAGCCTTAACAGCATTTTTAGTTATTTCATTAAAAACAATCCTATTAGCTTTATCTAGATCCAGTTTCAGGGTATGGGAAAGGTGCCAGGAGATTGCCTCACCCTCTCTATCCGGGTCAGTAGCAAGGTAAACCTTGTCAGACTTCTTAACTTCCTTTCTCAGCTTGGCAAGTAATTCTCCTTTTCCTCGAATGGTTATATACTTAGGTTCATAATCGTTGGCTATGTCAATACCAAGTTGACTTTTTGGTAAGTCCCTAACATGGCCATTAGATGCTAGAACCTCATAATTACTACCTAAAAATTTTTTAATGGTCTTCGCTTTTGCCGGAGATTCCACTATCACAAGATATCTTGGCATAATTAAACTCCTATCTATGTGTAAATTGTTTATGTCTAAGGTTATATGAATTATGTTTATGTCTATATAATATGCTAAATGCCCGATCTGGGCCAAAGCATTAACTAGCATACACCATTTTAAGAGTCCTTTCAAGTAATAATTATTTATTTCTTCTTATATAATAATTCTTCATAGGCTGAATTATCAAATCCTTAAGCTCCAAAGACAGTAAATTTTCCATGAGTTTTCCTATATCAAACCCAGTTAAAACCACCAGCTCCTCGATATGCTTTGGAGAAAGACATATCAGCTCATATATAGCCAGTTCATCCTGGGGAAGAATATCAACAAGCTCTAGTTGTTTTATCTCCTTGGAAGGATTATATTCAAGCAAATCCTCTAATATGTCCATTGGAGTGGTTACTAGCTTGGCACCCATTTTAATTAAGTTATGACAGCCCTCACTAAGCTTGTCAGTAACCCTTCCTGGTACTGCATATATTTCTTTCCCCTGTTCAAGTCCCATATCCACTGTTATAAGGGACCCACTCTTCTCCTTGGCCTCAATAACCAGTATACCATCACTTAAGGCACTTATAATTCTATTACGCATGGGGAAATGATATGCCAGTGGCTTACATCCTGGCCCATATTCCGATATTATGCCTCCTTTAACCTGCATATCCATATATAAATCTATATTCTCTACTGGATAACATATGTCTATTCCGCATCCCATAATCCCATATGTCGTCCCCTCCTCTGACAGTGCTCCTATATGGGCATAGGTATCAATACCTCTGGCCAGCCCACTCAATATTATTATATCCTCTTTGGCTAAGGCTGCTGCTATATATTTTGCCGTCTCCCTTCCATATATAGAGCATTCCCTGGCACCAACTATGGATATTATTTTTTTATTATCTGGTAGGGGTTTTCCCTTGTAATAGAGTAAAAAAGGGGGATTATATATATATCTAAGCTTGTCTGGATATGTTCTATTAAGCATTGTTATATATTTTATATCATGTGTATTAAGATATTCAAGATTTTTGCTTATTAAATCCATATCCCTTCCTATCATGATAGCTTCTAAATCACGATCGGTAAAATTAAGCTCCTTGCTATTACATTCCCTAATCATTTGCTCCATGGCTTTCAAAGATGCCTTATATAAATCCTCTGGACTTCCAAAATACTCTACCATGGTCAGTAGTTTCTTTGCTTTTATATTGGGTATACTTCCTAGCCAATATTCATATATGGCCTCATTATTTGCACATTCTATATCCATCTACATCTGCCCCCAATACTTAGCATCAATGCTTCTATAACATATAGCCTCACTAATATGCTTACTAGTAATCCTTTCACTCGAGTCCAAATCTGCTATTGTACGGGCCACCTTAAGTATTCTGTGATAAGCTCTAGCAGTTAAATTCATCTTTATAAATGCTTGTTCAAGCAAAGATTGCTCCTTAGCCCCCAAGCTACAATATTTTTTTATTTTCCTTGATGTCAGTTGACAATTAAACCATATATCCTGCCCCTTATAGCGCTCCACCTGTATCTGTCTAGCCCTATATATACGACTCCTCATATCAGCGGAACTTTCCTCAATCTTTCTATTCTCTAACTCCTTATAGTTTATCTGCATTGCCTCTATACAGATATCAAATCTATCCAACAAAGGTTTTGATATCTTACCCAGATATCGTTTTACCATAGGAAGTGAGCAGTTACACTTGTTGCGGTCTGGATAATAACCACAGGAACAAGGATTCATGGAGGCCACAAGCATAAAGCCTGCTGGGTAACGAAATGTAGCATTCAACCTTGATATGGTTACTGCCTTTTCCTCCAGGGGCTGCCTAAGAAGCTCTATAGTATTCTTATTAAATTCAGGAAGTTCATCCAGAAACAGGACCCCATGATGGGCCAGACTAATCTCTCCAGGCTTTGGTATGGCACCGCCTCCTACCAATGCTGTGCTGGTGATACTATGATGAGGAGAACGAAAGGGCCTTCGGGTTATGAGAGCTCTGCTATCCAGCAATCCTGCTATACTATATATCTTAGATATCTCCATGCTTTCATCAAAGGATAGCTCTGGCATTATGGTAGGTATCCTCGTGGCAAGCATGGTTTTACCACTACCTGGGGGACCTATCATTAGGATATTATGCATGCCAGATACAGCAATCTCTATAGCCCGTTTTACAGCCGCCTGTCCATTTACATCAGAAAAATCCACCAGTTCATTTCCAGTTTTATTCTCAAAAAGCATGTCTAGGTCCACAGTAGTAGGCTTATGAGCTTCAAAATCACATAATAGGTCCACTGCTTCCTTTATGGTACTTACTCCATAGGTCTTTATTCCCTTTACTACTGCCCCCTCATCTGCATTATCCTTGGGAACAATACATCTTAAGAAGCCTTCTTGTTTAGCCGCATACACAAGGGGTAGTACACCATTTACCTTATTTATATTACCATTGAGGCTAAGCTCACCTATAATGAGGGTATTATGTAGATTTTCATCATGAATGTAGCCAAAGGCTGTAAGAATAGCTATTGCGACCGGCAAATCAAAAGCTGTTCCTTCCTTTCTTATATCCGCCGGAGAAAGATTAACAGTAATCCGCTTAGCAGGAAGCCTATAGCCTGAGTTCTTCAAGGCTATTCTCACTCTTTCTCTAGCTTCCTTAACCTCTGAATTAAGCAGGCCAACCATATCAAATAGAGGAAGTCCGTCGCTGACATCCGCCTCCACACTGACAATCAGTCCATCGATTCCGTGGATTACCGCACTATATGCTTTACTGAACATATTTTATACTCCTTTCATTGTCTCTCCCACAATGAAAAGAATCATTTGCTATTGGTAGTATAGCAAAATATGTAAATTAATGCAAACATTAATTAAGGCGGGACTTTGAAATATTCTGTGCATATAATGAAATGAGATTTAAATAGCAATCTGTAACCTTTAGCTAGATTGGAGGATATATATGCGATTATGCGAATTACGCGAAAAGGAAGTTATAAATTGTAGGGATTGTCGTAGACTAGGCTATGTGTGCGACATAGAATTTGATATTTGCAATGGCTGTATCACCCATATAATAGTACCTGGACCCTGTAAAATCTTTGGAATACTTGGAAGAGATCATGAGTATGTAATTAGGAGTTGTGATATCAAGCAGATTGGAATGGATATAATTTTGGTTGATATTGATACAGAAAAATGTCTTGTCAAATGCGAATAAGCTTATTATTCTACTCTTTCACCTATATTATGATTAAATATGCGGTTATCTTTGACTGATTATATATTATTTACAAATATTAGCTTGACCATTAGGGAAAACTCAAATATAATCTAAGTATAGTATATTTAGACTAAGGTAACTACAATATATGCGATAGTACAATTTGGGAGGATTATTACTATGAAATGTCCCTTTTGCAGCAAAGATAACACAAGAGTTATTGATTCAAGACCTGCTGATGATAATAATTCTATCCGTAGAAGAAGACAGTGCGACGACTGTAAACGTAGATTCACTACATACGAAAAGATTGAATCAATCCCTCTTGTAGTAATCAAGAAGGATAACAATCGTGAACCCTACGATCGGGCTAAGATCGAAGCAGGTGTCTTTCGGTCTTGCCATAAAAGACCCATATCCATTGATCAGATAACAACCTTGGTTGACGAGGTAGAGACCGAAATATTTAGTAGAGAGGACAAGGAGATACCAAGTTATATAATTGGTGAAATCCTTATGGATAAGTTAAAAGATCTTGATCCTGTTGCATATGTGAGATTTGCTTCAGTATATCGTGAATTTAAGGATGTCAATACTTTCATGAATGAATTGAAAAAGATACTTGATAGTTGATTATTATCCCCATATTGGCATAAACACTGACAACTACCCGGGACAATCTAATATAGATTGTCCCGGGTAGTCTTTTTATAGGTTGCCATATCATCAGCGGGGATTGATAGCATTCTCATATTCTGCATGGTCACCTAGATAATGGGGCACAGATATACTTATTCCCACCCTATCCGGGGTCAAATAACTATATATCCCAAGATAATTATCGGCTCCAATGATATCTGCCTTCTCTAAGCCCATTTGTAATATTTCCTTACCAAGGCCATTGATATAATCACGGACAGCCCCAGGGTACTCCTTAAGATCATCATACTTACTAACTATATCCCATGATGTCAAATCATCAGCCAGGAATTTCGGGTCAGGGATTATATCCGATAGCCTCAGACGCCTTCCCTTCTCTTTATCAATATTTGTAGTATAAACCATCTGAGTGGGATAGGCTGCATAGGGACTGTAAAAATCCGCTTTATATACAATGCTTAGATATCGGTTATCGTTACGCTTAATTTCATAGGTGATATGCAATGTATCCTGTAAGTATAAATCCTCACCAGCAGGGGGAGGAGCAAAAGTATAGGCAGAATATATATTTAATATCCTACCTATATCCTCTACTATTATACTATTCCAAGAATCCAACTTCTCATCTTCGGTTTCGGATATTAAGATGGGATAGGCTATATAGGTACCATTTCTTTGAAATACCTTCTCCTTAATCTCATATCCACCACCATTTATATACTCCATTAACAAGCCTTTCAAAATCTTTTCTTGTTAAAGAATACGTCAAATTCTAAATTTTATGTCAAATAAATTATCATATTTTTAGTAATCACAGTGTCTAGCCACTATTTATCAAAAAGACTAGTCTGTCATCTTCTGCCTTAGAACCATCTGTAATATTCCACCGTGCCTATAGTATTCCATATCCACAACAGAATCAAAACGTATCTTAGCCTTAAAGCTAGTAATAGTCCCATCCTTACCTCTAGCAATAACCTCAGCCATATCTCCAGGCTTAATATCCTGCCCTAAGATTATGTCTATAGCTTCCTCCCCTGTAAGCCCCAGAGTTTCAGCCCCTTGTCCATCAATATACTGTAAAGGCAGAATACCCATCATGACCAGATTGGATCTATGGATTCTCTCATAGCTTTCTGCTATAACAGCTTTAACTCCAAGTAGGCTAGGTCCTTTGGCAGCCCAGTCCCTAGAGGAACCCATACCATAGTCCTTACCAGCAAGAACCACAAGCCCAGTCTCCTGCTCCTTATACTTCATACAGGCCTCGTATATAGACATCAATTCTCCAGTCGGCCAAAATCTAGTGTATCCTCCCTCCGTACCAGGAGCAATTTTATTTCTAATTCTAATATTAGCGAAGGTTCCTCGCATCATCACCTCGTGGTTTCCTCTTCTTGAACCATAGGTATTAAAATCTTTAGGCTCTAAGCCATGCTCCATAAGATATAATCCTGCAGGGGTATTCTTTCCTATGGCTCCAGCAGGTGATATATGGTCTGTGGTAACTGAATCTCCAAAACTTGCAATGACTCTAAGCTGCCTTAAGGGTTTTAACTCCTCAGGCTCCATAGAAAGATTTTCGAAGAATGGCGGTTTTCTAATATAGGTTGAACCTTCCTCAAATTCATATTGACTACCTTTATTTATTTCTATCTCATTCCATAGTTGATTGTCATCATAGACAAGGCTATATTCCTTCTCAAAGAGCTCAGGCTTAACATGCTCCATGACAGCAGCCTGGATTTCCTCAGAGCTTGGCCATATATCCTTAAGATATACCTTATTGCCATCCTTATCTAATCCAATCGCCTCTTTAGTAAGATCAATATTCATAGTACCTGCCAGTGCATAAGCAACCACAAGAGGAGGTGAGGCCAGATAATTAGCCTTAATCAATGGATGAATTCTTCCTTCAAAATTCCTATTGCCAGATAGTACCGATGCAACTAATAGATTATTGTCATTAATAGCAGCTGTTACTTCCGGAAGTAGTGGTCCAGAATTACCTATACAGGTAGTACAACCATAACCCACAATATTAAAGCCTAAGGCATCCAGATAAGGCAAAAGCCCTGCATTTGACAGATAATCAGTAACAACCTTAGATCCAGGAGCCAAGGAGGTCTTTACATACGCCGGTACCTTTAGGCCCTTCTCTACGGCTTTCTTTGCTAACAATCCTGCCCCCAACATTACAGATGGATTGGAGGTATTAGTACATGAGGTAATAGCTGCTATAGCCACTGCTCCTGTCCTTATGATATCACTTCTTCCATCCTTTAGGGTAATTGTAGCCTCCTTCTTAAATTCATCTTCATTTAATCCATGGCCCTGATTTCCCAGAGGCGCTGTTATACTATTTTTGAATGCTTCCTTCATATTACCTAGAGGTATGAGATCTTGGGGACGTTTAGGTCCTGAAAGCGCTGTTTCTACAGTGGATAGGTCCAGCTCTATAACATCTGTATAGACCGCCTCTGAAACCCCCTTCTCGTAGAACATATTATTGGCCTTTAGATAAGCCCTTACTAATTCTACATGTTCTCTATCTCTTCCTGTAAGTAACAAATAATCTAAGGTCTCTTCATCAATAGGGAAGAAGCCACAGGTAGCTCCATATTCCGGAGACATATTTGCAATAGTAGCACGGTCTGCCAGGCTAAGAGCATGAATTCCTTCTCCAAAATACTCTACAAACTTGTCCACCACTCCCTTATCTCTTAAAAGCTTGGTTACACGAAGGGCAAGGTCAGTTGCTGTAGCACCAGTAGGTAGCTTACCGGTCATATGAACTCCTATTACCTCCGGTATAGGAAAATAGGAGGGCTGACCAAGCATACCAGCCTCAGCTTCAATTCCCCCTACGCCCCAGCCAAGAACTCCCAGCCCATTAATCATAGTGGTATGGGAATCCGTTCCCACCAGTGTATCGGGATAAAGTATGTCCTTATCATTCTCCTTACTTTCTATTACCACCTTGGCCAGGTATTCTAGGTTAACCTGATGAACAATTCCAGTTGAGGGTGGTACTACAGTAAAATTATCAAAGGCATTTTGCGCCCAATTTAGGAACTGATATCTCTCCTTGTTCCTTTCAAACTCTCTCTTTACATTCTCCTTAAGGGCGCCAGGCATACCATAGTAATCCACTTGTACAGAATGGTCTATAACTAAATCCACTGGCACCTCAGGATTTATCTTGTCAATCAGATGGCTATAATCCGTATACTGATCCCTATTAACCATATCCATCTCTTCAATATCAGGCTCTCCTGTATGGTCAGAGAATTCTGATGCTTCTGCGATAGCTTGTGCCTTTGATGGAAGGTTAGCTGCTTTTGCGCCTTCTGCGATGGCAAGTGCTTTTGCGCCTTCTGCAATAGCACTCCGCATAGAAGCCAAATCCAACACTGAAGGAACCCCAGTGAAGTCCTGAAGGATGACTCTTGCCGGTTTAAAGGGAACCTCTCCACGTCCTCCCCTATG
>JAAYPG010000148.1 GCA_012519905.1 Clostridiales bacterium
ACTCTTCATCCTCCTGCTGACTCTCAGTATCCAAATAATAATATGAAAGCTCTGTAACTAGGCCTGTATCAATATCATAGGACAGATATACCTCACTATCTTTATCCCGATAGGTATGAGTAACTGAGTTTTTATCGGCCTCTATGGTCTTGTTAGCCTCCGCATTATAAATCTCTAATAGCTTTAGCTCAGCCTCTGTTTTGTTCATTCCAATGGCTACACCAAAAAGCTTGAATTGCTCGTCCCCTTTTAGAATAGTAAATGATCTAATATCCCCCTTCGGTGCAATCAGCTGTAAAGCACCCTCAAGCTTATATACACCATTACTATCCTCAGTAAGTTCTGATTTAGTCTTCTTTATAAACTTATCAACGCTTTTTCCTACATAATTAGTTAGTTCATAATCAGATTCATCTACTCTACAACCACTTAAAAAGGGTATAATCAGTAAAATTAACAGCAATACTTTGATCGAATGGCCTAGCTCTATTTTAATTTTTCTATACATGGAGTTCTTATTCATATGGATTCCCTTCATATAAAGCTTTATTGAAACATAAATTATGAGTCGCAGATTAGGAGCTCAAACGCTTTGCCTAATCTGCTATACATGAATATTGTAGTTAAGCCTTATCTCATTGTCAAGTTGCAAATAGACTCTATTCTATAGCAATAATTTAAAATCGGTAAGCAGCTTCTTGAGGTTTTCAAGTATAGCTATAGTGTCAGCCTTCCCCCTAGAAGGCTTCGGAAGTCGATAAGTAAAATAAGGATTGGATTGGGCATAGAATTTTAGGCTGTTAGGATACTTTTTAACAAGCTCGGGTATTTTACCTACATCTATCGCCGCCTTTGGATACATAGTCATCTTAACATCATAATCCTTATGAATCAGACTCTGAATAAATACACTATTGCACATGGATTTGATAAGCGATATATTAAGAAGATTGTTGACAGAATGGGGTAGATCACCATAGCGATCCAGAAGCTCTTCCTGCATATCCATAAGTTCCTCCTCATTCTCTATGCCAGCAATTCTCTTATATATATCAAGCTTTTGTATCTCATTCTTAATATAGGTCGCCGGTATGAATGCGTCCATATCCATATCAACGGTTGTCTCAAAGGATTCCTCATTATAGTCCTCTCCTTTGATGGATTTCACTGCTTCATTTAGCATCTTACAGTAGAGATCATATCCAATAGCCTCCATATGGCCACTTTGCTCAGCCCCCAGTAGATTACCTGCTCCTCGAATCTCCAGATCTCTCATGGCAATCTTATATCCAGAACCTAGCTCAGTAAACTCCTTGATGGCATGAAGCCTCTTTTCTGCCACTTCTTTAAGCATCTTATCTCTTCTATACATGAGGAAAGCGTAGGCGGTACGATTAGATCTTCCCACACGTCCCCGTAGTTGATACAGCTGTGAAAGACCAAGCCTATCAGCATCATCTATAATCATGGTATTTACATTGGAGATATCAAGTCCCGTCTCAATAATTGTGGTAGATACTAATACATC
>JAAYPG010000149.1 GCA_012519905.1 Clostridiales bacterium
TCAGTTACTCATACCTATCGGGATAAAGATAGTGAGGTATATCTGTCCTATGATATTGATACAGGCCTAGTTACAGAGCTTTCATATTATTATTTGGATACTGAGAGTCAGCAGGAGGATGAAGAGTTAACTAATGCTGGTGAACTAATCGCTCTGGTAGGAGATATGAGGGTTTATTATAACGAGGCCATGGTATATATAAAGTCAGCACAGGAGAATTATGAGGTTGATTACAGCAAGGGGATTTGGGATGTTGATATCTTCGGTGATGGCAGTAGCTTTGGGGCTTATATCAAGGATGAGGTTCTAAAGCAAATCATACAACTGAAGGTCATTCGTGATAAGGCCCATCAGAAGGGAATTGCTTTAACAGAGGAAGAGAAGGCGGATGCAGCTGCCTATGCCAATGAGCATTACATGGAGCTTTCTGATGACGACAGGAATCGCTATATGGTGACCCGTGAGCTTCTAGAAAGGGTCTATTCAGATAATATCCTGGCAGAGAAGGTATTTGAAACTCTGACAATTGATGTGGATACAAATGTTCCTGATGTTAGTGCTCAGCAAATTACTGTTCAACATATATTGGTGTACAACACTGAGCTTAATGAGGAGGGTAACAGAGTGCCACTATCCTTAGAGCATAGAAATAACGCTCTAGATAAGGCCAATAAACTGCTAGATAGGGCAAGAAGCGGAGAGGATTTTTATACTCTAGCAGAGACTAACTCTGAAGCGGAAGAGATTGAATATACATTTGGAAGGGGCCAAGGGCCCGAAGAGTTTAGCAATACATTTGAGCAAGCAGCCTTTAATCTAAAGACTGGGGAGACCAGTGATTTGATAACTACAGATTATGGATGGCATATAATATACTGTGTAACTGATTTTAATGAGGCTGCAACTATAGAGGTTAAGGAAGCAATTATAGAGGAAAGGCGTACCAAGCTATTTGCCGATTTATATTCTCAGTGGTCTTCCGAATATGATGTGGTTATAAATAGTGAAGCCTGGGATGCTATATCCCTTGCAGATTAGCTAAAATAAGAGCCCTGTAGGTTTGATAGAGTATATCTTCAAACCTACAGGGCTTATTTCTTGTATTTCTTAGTTGGTATACTAGAGGCTTTTGTTGCTATACATAGTATAGATTCTCTGATGGATAAAAAGGATCCGTGGTCACATCTATTCCAAGCTTTCTTAAGATCTGTTCATCGTTTTTATTTAGCATAGTAGTACAATGAGCTTGGATTCCCTCTAGGGTGGATAATTTATCATATGCCAGCTGTGCAGTTGGATTGGTAACAGCACATATACTAAGTGCTATAAGTATCTCATTTGCATTCAAGTGTGTTATCTTGCTCTTAAGATCCTTCTCCTTTAAATCACGGATGGTGTTTAGAATTAAAGGAGACAGAAGATAGATTTCATCACTGATTCCACCCAGGTACTTAATGGCGTTTAATAGGGCAGCAGAGCTACAATCCATGGTTGATGAGCTCTTACCAGTTATGATTTTCCCATCAGGCATTTCAAAGGCCATGACTGAAAAGGTATCATTCTCACTGCAATTTTCTCTGAGCTTAGCAGCATATTCTCTAGCAGGTATAACACAGGGTCTATCCTCTTGCTTTAGTGAGAGCTCTTCCATAATTACCTTCATGCGGTTTAGGGATTCCTCGTCCAACAAGCCCTTTTTAAAATCGCAGGCTGTAGCAAAGTATCTACGTATAATTTCCTGCTTAGATGCTTCTGATACAATATCATCATCGGTTATTCCAAAGCCGACTCTATTTACACCCATATCTGTTGGGGAGTGGTATACTGATTCCTTGCCTGTAATCTTCTCAATAATCCTTTTGACTACAGGGAACATCTCCATATCCCTATTATAGTTAACTGAAAGTTCTTGATATTTTTCAAAATGGAAGTTATCAATCATATTGACGTCCTTTAGGTCTATAGTTGCGGCCTCATAAGCTAGATTTACAGGATGCTTTAGAGGCAGATTCCATACTGGAAAAGTTTCAAATTTAGAATAACCAGCAGCTCTTCCTTGATTGTAATCATGGTAGAGCTGACTTAAGCAGGTGGCAAGCTTGCCGCTATTGGCACCAGGAGCAGTAACTACTACTATAGGCATAGTAGTGGTTATATATGGATTACTACCATATCCGGCTTCGCTTACGATAGTATCTACATCGGCTGGATAACCGGGGATAGATTTATGCTTATATACCTTAATATTTCTTCTTTCTAGCTTGTTGATAAATACATCTGTTGCAGGTTGCTTGTTATATCTTGTAATTACCACACTGTTTACCTTAAGGTCGAAGCTTCGAAAATCATCTAATAGCCTAAGGACCTCCATGTCATAGGTAATACCATAATCTCCGCGAATTTTATTTCTTTCTATATCACCAGCATATACTGATATAATAATCTCTGCCTTATCTTTAAGTTTTTGAAGTAGCTTAATTTTGGCGTCCTCATCAAAACCGGGTAAGACACGCTTGGCATGCTTGTCTCCTATCAGTTTCCCTCCAAATTCCAGATATAGCTTGTCATAATTATTAACACGTTCCAAGATATATTTCGATTGTTCCTCAATATATTTCTGTGGATCAAACCCGGATTTCATAAAGTAACCTCCTAATATATTCTATATGAATTATCGGTTAATTTAGAATTTTTCACAAGGCTTTTTCTGATGAATAAGTCCATTATCCTATAGTAAAAATTCTGTCCCAATAAAACAGCAAAACACTATACTCTATCATAATGTAAATTAAAAAAAAGTCAAATGATATTTGCTATGTAACCTTCCTTTTCAATATAATAATATAATAAAAAGGAATGTTTCAAAACCATATGTCAGTAGCCTAAATACATGGTTTTAAAACATTCCTTTATTTTGTATTTACTTTGCAAAGATCATATTTCCAATTCGAGCTGTTACAGGTTTCGAACGAATCCATTGATTGGTTGAGCTTGTGTCATAATAGAACATTGCTCCCTTACTGGGGTCAGCACCGTATAATGCTGCCCAAGCAGCACGAATCGTAGCGTCTGTAGCAGGCTTATTTATAAAGCCATTTTTTACGGGGCTAAATTGATAATGGCCCCCACTAACATGATTTATTACTGCGCTTATGCTATTTGGCCAATCTGGACTCTGTACACGATTTACAACTACTGCCCCAACGGCCACCATGGTATCATAGGGCTCACCGATTGCCTCGGCAGCGATAAGCCTTGCTAGTAAATCCACCTCTGAATCCTTATAAGATATTACTGTTCCCGAACCGTTGGTGCTGGATGAAGAGGATGCAGCGGAGCTGGAGGAGGAGCCCGTAGAGGATCCGGTGGGCTTAATACCGGGAAGAAGAAGCCTTTGTCCAGGGAAAATTAGGTTGTCCCACTTGTCGTTGGCCTTTCTAAGGTTATATAGGGGAATGTTATATCTACTAGCAATCTGATATATGGTATCTCCGCTTTTTACAGTATAGACCTGAGCGGGGACCTGAATTTTCTGTCCGGGAAATATCATAGTCGAGCTTAATTTGTTATCTGACATAAGGCTGCTTGCCGATGTCCTAAATAGCAACCCAATATGATATAGTGAATCGTTAGGA
>JAAYPG010000018.1 GCA_012519905.1 Clostridiales bacterium
CCCTTTTAGCCTGATAGTAGGATGCGAGGGCACCAATAAGCCCTGCTAATAATACAATAATTATCACATTTACATTAAAAAAGAAAACCGCTACAAAAGCAACCACCATCATAACTACTGAAAGACTCTGCCTTTTCTTAATTATGTTTTTCGAAAGACCAACTACCACATCTGTTATGATAGCTGCTATACCAGCCTGCATTCCTTTTAGCATAGCACTTATATAGCGATTATCACGAAATTCATGATAGAAAAATGAAATTATGGTCAATGTAATAAGAGGCGGAAGAACCGTACCAAGTGTAGTTATAAGGGCTCCAAAAACCCCTGCCATCTTATAACCCACCATAATTGCAGCATTAACAGCGATAGCACCAGGAGATGACTGAGCTATTGCAATCATATTAAGCATCTCTTCTTCCTCTATCCACTTGAGCTGGTCTACATATTTTTTCTTCATTAATGGAACAATCACAAATCCCCCTCCAAATGTAAAGGCACTTAACAGAAAGGTAGAGGAAAATAAAGTCCAGTACAGATTAAAATTTTTTCTCATATTATCGTCCTTTGTTTTTATCTGTTATTATCTCATATTCTATATTATTTTACTATTACCTTTTAAATAAACAAGAAAGTCTATAGCTTGTATAGACTTTCTTGTTATTTGATAAAAATATGTCGATTGGAATTACTCTATTGCCTATGCTCTTCAGTAGATTACTAATCCACCGTTACCTTAATTCTCTTAAAGACCCCATTCTGTGCATAAGCATATATATAACAGCTTCCAGTTGATTTAGCTACAATCTTTCCTTTGCTGTTAACCGTTGCTACTTCCTTGTTGGAAGATTCATAACGAACAGCTGCTGTATGCTCCTTCAGCTTTTTATCCTTAGGTAGGACTTCATATCCGGTCACTGTTTTAGATTGACCCGGCTCCAGCTTTAATGAATCTATATCAGTGGTTACCTTTATTGGGTTTCCATATTTCTTACCCTCGGTAATAGAATGTACCACCTTTGAGGTCATTATGATTACTTGCTCTCCGTTAATAATCTTAAAAGCCTTGACCTGGTACTTATAATAGGTTCCCTTTTTCAAGTTTTTAATGGTATAGCTCGTGGTTTTAGCTGGAAGCTCTGCCAACTTTATTAGATCTTCTCCACATTTCCCGCCATAAACCAGGTAACCATCCAAACAAGAAGATGCTTACCTAACACTGAGAACCGGAAATGGCATTGTTAAGCTACCCTTTTCGCAAATTGTATATGTTGAAGTTATAAATCGCTCAGTAAAATTTATCCTAGCAAATGGTGAGGTACGGGAAGCCTATGGTTACCTTACAGATTACGAAAGATCCCTGCTGTCAGACTCCCCCTATAAGTGTTTGATTTATTCCACTGCGATATCAAGTTTATCATTTACCATCTGCCTAAAATCTTCAATAGCCTGCTCTTTTGTTTTATTACCTGCTGTATACTCAGCTACTTGCTTACGCCAATAGTCGTTAATTATTTCATCATACTCGCTCAAATTTTACATCAGAATCAAATATCTTTACACTTGCTAATATCTTATAGCCTATGACTGGATGGGATTTCAATTTTTCCATCTCCTCTAGTGATAATAGCTCTGGCTTATTTAATAGGCTATCTTTTATCTTTGCTTTCCCGATATCAAGTAAAAGACCAGTACGAACTAAGTTGATTAATTTTTTATTGTCCAAATTAAGCCATCTGCCTATAACAAGTGATAGGAAAGCTACATTAACCGGATGTGAGTACATATAAGGGTTTTTATCTTGAAGCCTATTAAGGAGGGTCAATATGTTTTTTTCATCATCTTGGTATTTGCATATCTCAATAGAGCAAATCTCGAGGAGATTGAAATATAGTTTTCTTCCAAATCTAACATCTTCCACGATATCGCGCGATATTTTGATTGCTTGGCTATAAGTATCTTCTAAAGTAAACATATTCTCTCCTTTCCGCATAGTAACGCTTCACTAACTATAAAACGATCCAATTTTTACCCTGTAATAATATCAAATTTATTTTAAAAAAATTATCTACCGCACGAATCGTGTATCCTAGGGCACGAATCGTATCAGAAGCCTTTACATGCCTACACTTTGAAGGGACTTTTAGTGATCCGAATAGTGTCTTTTCTTTTTTGTAAATAGAATTGCATGGTGCTCCTACAATATTCCCCAAAGCCTTGCTAGATTTACCTTCACTTACCAGCTTGAGTATATCTATATACTGTGAACTTCCTTCTTGCACAATAAAGTCATTTTCTCGAGTGATTTAATAAAGTAATTTATTCTACCGTCTATTTCACACAGAGGTTTATAGACTTCATTTATATTCGTGTATCTTTTATCAGTATATTTTAATTTAATCACTTTCTTTGTACATTATATGGTATCTCTTAAGTAGGGGTGATTTAGTATACTGACCAGTATGTAAGATAAGAATCAAAAAAA
>JAAYPG010000150.1 GCA_012519905.1 Clostridiales bacterium
ATAAGGCTTTGTTTGTATTTTAAAAACTAATATTTTTGCGAGGAGTGTGAATATGAGAAAATATATCATGAGATACATCCGTCAATCATTTAGTGCACTAAAGAATCCTAAGCAAATGATTCCTACTGTTGTACTGGGAGTTTTCTGGCTAGTGCTTGCACTGTTAGGTTCATATGGAATTAATCCACTTCCAGTGCGTATTATAAGCTTTATTACCTTTGCTCAGGGAGGAATGTTCGGAAATGTACTTGGGGCTATAGGTGGGATTCTAGGCAAGCTTTTGGTTGTAGCATTTTTAAATGCTGCAGTTATACCTTTATTTCAGAAAAAGTCACCCTTTTCCGGAGTTATAGGTGGAATCAAGGGCTTTTTTGAAGCCTTAGCAGTCAAGAGTATTAGCTCAGTTGCTCCATTACTTGGTGGAGTAGGTTTTTCTTTATTACTGTACGCTTTTATGAACAGTACTCAGTCGCTGCAAAACAGTGTTGTGGGAATAATCGGCTTCATAATGCTGCTAAAAAACATTGGTAGACAAGGCGGGTTTTTGTGGGGACTTATTTTTTCTGCAGTTAGCAGTATATCCAAGGGCAAAACACCATCTTACATAGCTATTACCAGAGGTCTTAGTGGCATGACACTGGGATTTGTTCTTGGGGTGACACTTTCGGCTATTAGACTTTCCTGGTGTGTCTGGCTCGGAGCAGGGTTCCTGCTTTTTGCTTTAATATTCACTATTATAGCAAGAAGCAAAAAGGAGGTGTCTGTAGCATGAATAAGACGATGAAGAAAATTATAGCTTTTATGATTGTTACTCTCTGTCTAGGACTTTTATCACCCTTAGCTGCAATAGCTAGCCCGTTAGCAGATATTAGCGATTATAACAATCTTCCTGATGGGTATCAGGCTATGGCTACAGAAGATGATAAAAATTCTGTAAAAGGGACCTATTCCTACCTCTTGGCAATAAATGAGAGATTACGTAATTTAGATGAGGAAGAAATAGAATATGCTCGTAACATATTCTATGATTTTACTGACCTACCTGAAAATATTTATTTCCACTCATCACAGAGACAGGATTTTGACAATGGATATATATATCAAAGTCCTGGGGCTACAATGAATTTTTGTTTCACTGACAAGGTTACAGGTGTTGAGGAGTTTCTTAAGCAATATGAATTAATTACTGATGAAGAATATAGTAATAAAGACATAAATAGTAGACCAGATTCAATTAAGGTTGATACGATTGGTAATTATAAGACTGTTCACGCTACTATAAGCTACGAGGATGTAGAAGGCTATTTTCAAAATGATCATTATTTCATTCCGCTACCTACACCAATAGGCCACTATGGAACGGCTTATTTATTGCTCATAATTTCTAATGATGTACAGATTGCCGGAGATTTAAAGATAGAAGATATTCCCACAATATATGATCAATGGCTGGCAGAATGTCTAGAGCTTACGGATGGTTGGATAGATGAATTTATGAAGTTTAATTATACAGTTAGAGCTGATGATTATACCACAGGCCCTATTAGCGATATGTGGGCACAGCCTGACGATGAGCCTCCAATC
>JAAYPG010000151.1 GCA_012519905.1 Clostridiales bacterium
AAACGTATCGCCTTATTCCATCTGCTTACCAGTGTAATTGGAGCGATTTCATTTACAATTATCCTAGTTATTTTTAGGACACCTATTACAAACATATTTGATAGTTTGTTTTCTGGAAAACCTCAGTTTAGCCTTGCAACATTTAATTTGATTTACAATGCTATTTACACCTTAGTCTTGCTTGCATTTATCGATCCCTTGGTCAAATTAGTGACAAGGATGGTAAAAGATAAGGAACAGAAGGTGGAAGAGGTATCATATATTGATGAGCGTTTCTTGAAGACTCCTGCGGTTGCTATTGAACAAGCACTTAGAGAGTTGTATGATATGGCAATTCTAGCAAAGGAGAATCTTGATCGTTCTTTTGCTTCATTGGTCAATGAAGATATGAGTGAGAGTAAAAAAATTGCTGAGGTTGAATATCGGATAGATTTCTTAACAAATAAGCTTACAAGCTTTTTCATTAAAATCTCAACAGTTACTAAATTCGCTGGAGACGAAAAATTGATTGGTGGATTGCACCATGTAACAAACGATATTGAGCGTCTGGGCGATTATGCGGTACTTTTGGTAAAAGAAACAAGTTATATGGAGCAAAATGATGTTAAATTTTTAGATCAGACCAAGGAAGAGCTTAACCAAATATATGGGCATATATCTGAAATGTTCGACTTAGGCTTTGATGCCTTTACGAAGCGTAGAACAGAGAATTTTAGAACGATTTCAAACATTCATAAAGAAATTAAGAAACTAATATCCTCTACCCGTAATGAACATGTAATACGCTTAAGCTCTGGAATGTACCCTGTTGAGGTATCAAAAAGCATTTATTCCGTTCTGTTTTCCTTGCAAAGAATATCGGATCATATTGTGAATATTGCTTTCTCAATCAGGTCCACCACTGGAAGTAAAACAGAAGCATTACAGGCCATTGAACAGGAAATGGAGAAAAATGAATCAGAACGTAAGCCATCCCAGGAAGCCAATATAAATAAGTAGATGACTGAAAGAAATAAAGTCGCCATTTAAGAATTGTTAGTTCTTGACTGGCGACTTTTTGGTGGATTTATTGTTATTGGCGACTCTTTGGTAGATTTTATTGTTATAAGAAAGTAGTTCTATTGTAGGAATAAGGTTCCTATAAGGATTACACTTTCGGTTTTGAATTTATAACTTCGTATATTATAGTTGTTAGCTAAATCAAGGTTAGAAGCTCTTTAGGGGTATCGATTAGATAATCGGCGCCTTCCTTTCTTAATAGCTCACGGGTACGAAAGCCCCAAGTAACACCAACGCAGGTTATGCCGGCATTTTTTGCTGTTTGAACATCTGTATCAGAATCACCTACAAAAATGGTCTTATTTAATTCGGAACCGAGCTCCTTGATGGCGGCGAAGACACTGTCAGGGGCAGGCTTAGGCTTAACTGACTTTGATTCACCTATTGCTACATCTATAAAGTCACCAAAATACTCCCTTGATAATTTCTTAACTGCGGAATCATATTTGTTAGATACAATAGCAATCTTATAATTATATCTGTTAAGGTCTAGAAGCAGTTCCATAATTCCATTATAGGGCCTGGTTTTATTCTGCATATTCTTGCTATAATGCTCAGTAAAGCTAGCAAGACATTGTTCTATATCTTCCTCAGTGCTATGTAAAGGTAGTGCGCGTTCTACTAGCTTTTTAACTCCATTTCCAACAAAAGCTCTTACCTCTTCTAAGGTCCTTCTTTCATAGCCATGGCAAGTTAAAGCATAATTTAGACTATCCATTAAGTCTTCTAGGGTATTTAGCAGGGTTCCGTCTAGGTCAAATATAATCGTATCGTATTTCATTTATAGATCCTTTCTATGGAATATATATATTAGAGTGGTTATTTTACTAGGTTAATGTGACTAGTATATCAGATGAAATATGGATATGACAAGTATCTATGAGATTTGACATTTTATTCAGGCTTATTCTATGTTTTTACCAAATTAATCTTGACCTAAACTATTCATATGCTAAAATAATTTTAGTTAGAAAAATAAGTAGAGAGGTTGGGGAATAGATGAAGACAGATATTCAGATAGCACAAGAAGCGAAATTAGATCATATTAGTGAAGTGGCGAAAAGACTTTCTATAGCGGAAGAGGATTTAGAATTTTACGGGAAGTATAAGGCCAAGCTGTCAGATGAATTATTGGATAGAGTAAAGGATAAGCCTGACGGAAAGCTGGTTCTGGTTACAGCTATAAATCCAACACCGGCAGGTGAGGGTAAAACTACAACCACAGTTGGACTGGGACAGGCTTTGGGACTTATGAAGGTCAGTTCGGTTATAGCACTTCGTGAGCCGTCTCTTGGACCTTGCTTTGGAGTTAAGGGAGGTGCTGCAGGGGGTGGATATGCTCAGGTGGTTCCTATGGAGGATTTGAATCTGCATTTTACAGGGGATTTTCATGCTATTACCTCAGCCAATAACCTTTTGGCTGCTATGTTGGATAATCATATTCATCAGGGAAATGCCCTATCTATTGATCCGAACCAGATTGTATGGAAGCGATGTGTAGACATGAACGATAGAGCGCTTCGTAATATTGTAGTTGGTCTTGGCAGAAAGTCTGATGGTGTAGTTCGTGAGGATCATTTTGTTATAACTGTGGCTTCTGAGATAATGGCGGTGCTGTGCTTGGCTGAGGACATGGATGATTTAAAGGAAAGGCTTGGTAGGATAGTAGTAGCCTATACCTATGATGGAAAGCCTGTTACAGCAACGGATCTTAAGGCGGTGGGCTCCATGGCTGCACTTCTTAAAGATGCAATGAAACCAAATCTTATACAGACTATCGAGAACACACCTGCTATCGTCCATGGTGGGCCCTTTGCCAACATCGCTCACGGCTGCAATAGTGTTATAGCTACTAAGGCGGCACTTAAGCTGGCGGATGTGGTAATAACTGAAGCAGGATTTGGAGCTGATCTTGGAGCAGAGAAATTCCTTGATATAAAATGTAGGATGGCAGGCTTGAAGCCTGATGCTATAGTACTTGTGGCTACAATCCGGGCCTTAAAATATAATGGCGGTCAATCAAAAGATGATTTGGCAAAAGAAGATTTGGAGGCCCTGAGTAAGGGTATAGTTAACCTTGAAAAACATATTGAAAATCTTCAGAAATTTGGAGTGCCTGTGGTAGTGACATTAAACCGTTTTATAACAGATACCATGGCTGAGGTGGACTATGTAAAACATTTTTGTGAGGAAAGAGACTGTGAGTTCTCCCTCTGTGAGGTATGGGAAAAGGGTGGCGAAGGCGGAATAGACCTTGCAACAAAGCTACTAAAGACTATGGAAGAGAAGAAGAGTAATTATAAGCCCCTTTACGATCTGGAGCTTACCATAAAGGAGAAGATTGAGAAAATCTCCAAAGAAATATACGGTGCAGATAAGGTTACATTTGACCCTGCTGCAAATTCTGCAATCAGAAAGATAGAGGAGCTGGGTTATGGAAAGCTTCCTGTATGCATGGCAAAGAATCAATATTCTCTTTCCGATAATCCCAAGAAGCTAGGTAGACCTTCCGGATTTACTATCAATATAAGAGAAGTTTATGTATCTGCAGGTGCAGGCTTTGTCGTAGCAATCACCGGCACCATGATGACCATGCCCGGACTTCCCCGAATACCTGCTGCAGAGTCAATCAATGTTGATGAAGGAAAGATAGTGGGATTATTTTAATCTGTTAATCTGTACCCGGTACGGTACCGGGTACAAAAACGGCCTGTACCCGGTACGGTACCAGGTACAATAAATAATAGACATAAGTTAGAAAAGCTCTCGTATATATTAAATGATGGATATGGCTTGTCGCATAAATGCCGTTATTCATACATTTTTATAGTAGGAGGGCTTTTTATGATAGAGAAAATAAATTTTCAGTATACGGATGATATTACGGTGGTAGATCGAGATCAGTTTGAAGCGCATATTAGGTTATATGAGGGATATGTGAAGAAGATAAATGAGATTGATGAAATACTACAAAATAATCCTGGACGTGAGGAGGCAAATGCTACCTTTAGCTTCTTCAGAGAGTGTAAACGCGGTGAGACATATGCTCTTGATGGTGTTATTCTACATGAGTTATATTTTGAGAACATGGGTGGTAGTGGACAGATGAATACTCCAAATCTGTCCATAACGGCACAGCTGGAGATGGATTTTGGTAGTTTTGTAAACTGGGAGGCGGATTTTATAGCAACAGCCAAGGCGAGCAGAGGCTGGGCAGTGCTTTGTTTTGATCAAAGAAGCTATAGACTAAGAAATATCAGCTTAGATTCCCACGATTTGGGCAATATCGCATACTCTGCCCCCATGCTAGTTCTTGATGTTTATGAGCATGCCTATTTCCTTCAATATGCCGATAATAAAACAGAATATATCAACCGCTTCATGGAAAATATCAACTGGGAAGTTGTTGGGCAGAGAATGGAAATATTTTAAGCTGTACCGGGTACAATCCGTTTTTGTACCCGGTACACTACAAATCTGTACCCGGTACAAAAGGTTATTTGGAGGATTGCTCACAGTAGATGCAGCGGTAGGTGCCTTTTTCTCGGTCGGTGAGTTTGAAGGAATGGGGAACATTTTCGACGGAGGTTATGCATCTGGGGTTTTTGCATTTTAGGACATTGTCGACATAATCGGGTAGTTTGGGATTCTTTTTTTCTATGATTTCTCCATTATCGATTATGTTGATGGTTATCTTGTGGTCTAGAACGCCAAGTATATCGATATTGATACCATTTAAGGTTCCTTCGATTTTTATTATATCCTTTCGTCCCATTTTATTGCTTCTTGCATTTTTTATTATGGCGACACTGCAGTCTAGATTTTCTAAATCGAGGTAGGTGTAGATCTTCATGGCTCCACCTACCTTGATATGGTCTATAACGATTCCTTGTTTTAAGATACCTATATTTAGCATTTGGGCCTCCCTTCACATTCCCGTAACAGCAGGATTATTAATGCCATTCTGACATATACTCCATATTCGGCCTGTTTAAAGTATACAGCCCGGGGATCTTCGTCTACCTCAGTTGCGATTTCATTTACTCTGGGTAGGGGGTGTAAGACTAGCATGTCTTCTTTTGCAAGAGCCATTTTTCTGCTGGTTAGGATGTATGTATCCTTTAATCTGATGTAATCCTCCTCGTTAAAGAAACGCTCCTTCTGAACCCTGGTCATATATAGGATGTCTAGTTCTGGTATGGCTGACTCAAGACTTCGTACTTCCTTGTAGGGGATGTTCTGGGCATCTAGTGTCTCTTCTTTTATATAGGAAGGTATCTTTAGCTCATCCGGTGAAATGAGAACAAATTTTACGTTTTTATACCTTGATAGGGCACCAATAAGTGAGTGTACTGTCCTTCCAAACTTTAAATCACCACAAAAACCAACGGTTAGATTATCAAACCGCCCTTTAAGATTTTTAATTGTAAGTAAATCTGTAAATGTTTGTGTGGGATGATTATGACCGCCGTCACCGGCATTGATAACAGGAATTGAAGAATGAAGAGATGCTACATATGGGGCACCCTCCTTGGGATGACGAATAGCACATATATCTGCATAAGAGGAAATAACACGTATTGTATCGGCAACGCTTTCACCTTTTGATGCTGAGCTGGCATCACCTGATGAAAAACCAAGTATACTTCCGCCTAGATTTAACATGGCGGCCTCAAAGCTTAATCTTGTTCGGGTGCTGGGCTCATAGAATAGGGTTGCAAGCTTCTTTCTATAACATGCATCTGAATATTTTGCTGGATCCTTGATAATATCTTCAGATAAATTCAGAAGCTCATCTAATTCTGTTAGGTTAAGATCGGTTGGACTGATGATATGCCTCATAAGCTACCTCCGTTTTATTTATTATTGAATACTCTTTATCCTAACTAATAATTTTAATATATCTCATGGAAAAAAACAATGAATAATTGATTTATTTCATATCAAATAATCTAATATAGAAAATTAGAATTATTAATAATTGATTTTACTAATAATATCAAAATAACCCTGGATTATGATACACTTTTATCTTTTTTATGGTATAATAGTAGGATACAGCATTTTCGTAAATATATCAGCCTATATTAGGCTTAGAATTATAGAAAGGTGTGCAGATATGATTCAGATTTCACGAACATGTATAAGAAACCTGGCATCTAATGATACAGTTTATGCCAGAGGCTTACAATACTATAAGGAAAATCGTGTGATCAGCGCTTCTTATTCAAACACAGCAAGGCTTTATCGTCTCGAGGTTAGAGGGAATTACAATTATTCTGTCTCTGTTGAGGAGCAGGAGGATGGTTCCTTTGATTATAACTGCAACTGTCCCTCCAGGCTTAAGGACCAGGGTGCCTGTAAGCATGTTGTTGCATCCCTGCTTTTTATTCTTAAGTATCAGGAAAGGACCATGCTTTCGGAAACTAAGAGTCCTGAGGAAAGGAGAATAATTCAAATTATAGATTATTTTGCATCTCAGGAGGATAGTCATATTGTCGGCGAAACCTTTGGACTCGATCCAATAATTGGTATTCCTCAGATGATTAAGGGTGAAAATGCTAAAGCATATGTATCATTTCGGGGAGGCAGCAACCGTAAGTATAAAATTCAGACGATTAAGAAGTTCCTATCAGATATTTATAACAATGAAAGCTTTACCTTGGGTAAGGAATTTAACTTTATTAGTGGAGAGAGTAGCTTCGATCAGCCAGCTCAGATTATATTAGATTATCTTTTGGATGTATATGAAATTCAAGAGGTTATTAACAGTTCGCATTTTTCGAAAATATTTTCAAAATCCCATGTTATTATGACTAAAAACATGCTACTAAAGTTTCTTGGGCTTTTGAATGGCAATACATTTTCATTGGAGCTCTATGGTAAGGTCTATCCTAATGTCTGCTATCAGAAGACAAACCCGAAGATATCCTATCAGCTTACTATGGATGAGGAGGCTATTTTTGTTGGTTATAATGAAAAGGAGTCAGTCATTCCAATAACCGACACAGGAGAGCTACTTTATTATAAGGGTGTCATATATCAACCTGATAAGAGCTTTATACGGAATTTTAAGCCCTTTTATAATACTTTAGGCAGGGATAAGGAGCCCTTGGTATTTAAGGGAGAGAGTAAGAATAGCTTTTTGGAGTATGTGCTTCCTAGAATCAGTGAAACCATGGAGCTAGAGGTTCCTGAGGAACTTAAGAATCGTTATATTTCAGAGGATTTGGAGGCCAAGATATATTTTGATAGGCATAAATATGGAATCAAGGCTGAACTTCGTTATTGCTATGGGGAATATGAGTTCAATTCCTTTGGAAATGCTTCTTCAGGCTCTCATATAATTGTTCGCCAGAGGGAGAGCGAGGACGACATTATTGCTGAGATACTAAAGCTTGGCTTTGTACCATATAAAAACTACTATCTTTTGAAGGATGAGGAAAGAATCTATGAGTTTTTGTCAGGAAAGGTTATGGATCTTGATCTTGTAGCTCATTTGTATTATTCCGAGGACTTTAAGAAGCTAGGAATCCGTCCACCAGGTGCATTTAGCGCCAATGTGAGGGTTGATAGTGGTATAAATTTATTGGAGCTGGATTTCTCCTTTGAGGATGTACCTAAGGATGAGATAAGAAACCTTATCCATGCCTATCAGGTTAAGAAGAGGTACTATCGCCTAAAGAGTGGAAGCTTTATTAATCTAGAGGAAGGGAATGTGGATGAACTGTCCAAAATTCTTTCTTCCCTTAATGTTTCTAGTAAGAATATCGAAGAAAATAAACTCCTTTTGGAAAAGCAGTATGCTGTTTATCTTGACAAGGCATTTTCTGATAAGAATCTGGAGTTTCACAAAGATAGGGACTTCACTAGTCTTACAGATAATATACTTAATCCTACTGTAACGGAATTTGAGGTGCCTGATGAAATTCAAGCAGAGCTTCGCCCTTATCAGGTAACTGGCTTTAAGTGGCTCCGGACTTTGGCTGAGCATGACCTGGGCGGTATCTTGGCTGATGACATGGGCCTAGGTAAGACCCTACAGTCCATAGTGTTTATTGCTTCGGTTCTTTTGGAGAAAAGGAAGGCTAAAGAATCAGAGCCCCATTTTCTAATAGTATGTCCAACCTCTTTGACCTATAACTGGTTGGATGAAATTGAGAATTTTGCTCCTTTTATAAGAGCGACCGTAATTAGCGGAACGCCACAGGAACGCCAGGAGGCTATAAATGGCTATCAGGATTATGATGTGCTTATTACATCCTATCCCTTAATTAGAAGAGATATATCCACTTATGAAACCATTGATTTTCATACTGTATTTATAGATGAAGCTCAGTTTATTAAGAATAATTTATCTCTAAATTCAAAATCGGTTAAGAGGCTTAAGGCTAATCATAAGTTCGCGCTTACGGGTACTCCTATTGAAAATAGTCTATCAGAGCTCTGGTCAATATTTGATTTCATTATGCCTGGCTATCTACACAGTCACATGAAATTCGTAGAGTATTATGAAAAGCCAATACTTAAGGATGACAAGGAGGCCTTGGAGGAATTACATCAGCACATATCTCCCTTTATACTTCGACGAATGAAGAAGGATGTACTTACCGAGCTTCCTGATAAATATGAATCGAAAATGCTTACTGATCTTTCAGAAGAGCAGAAGAAGGTATATCTATCATATCTTGCTAATATTAGAAATGATATTCAAACTGAGCTTTCTGAGGGTGGACTGGATAAAAGTAGAATGAAAATATTAGCTGCACTTACCAGACTAAGACAAATTTGCTGCCATCCATCTACATTTTTAGAAAATTATCAGGGCGGTAGCGGAAAGCTTGATTTGCTTATGGAGCTTATTCCTGAAGCTATAGCTAATGATCATAGGATTCTTGTCTTCTCACAATTTACTTCTATGCTTAGGATTATTGAGGAGGAGCTGAAGGATATGAATATCCCATATTTCTATCTGGAGGGTTCAACTCCAACGGAGGAGCGTAATGAGTATGTAAAGCGCTTTAACAATGGCGAGGGTAAGGTATTCCTAATATCCCTGAAAGCCGGTGGAACAGGACTAAATCTAGTGGGTGCAGACACTGTAATTCATTATGATCCCTGGTGGAATCCTGCTGTAGAGGATCAGGCAACTGACCGTGTCTACCGAATCGGCCAGCAGAATAAGGTTCATGTATTGAAGCTGATTACTAAGGGAACGATTGAGGAGAAGATATTCAAGCTACAGAGAAAGAAAAAGGAGCTTTCAGATTCGATCATAAGCACCAAGGAAGTATTTATTAACACCTTATCTAGAGAAGAACTAGAGGAATTATTTAATCCCTTATAGAAGGAGGGGGCGGAGGATTCTTTCTCCTGGCACCAGAGATATTATGGGCGGAAATGGGGGACCTTTCCCGTCTATCCGCTTAAAATATGTAAGACCTATGGCACAGGTATTATCTGTGGCATGTGTCTTATTCTGTTGTATGTAATACATATACGATAAGTTGGAAGTAGCTGATGCGCTATTGTTTGGCTCGTTTTGATGATTCATAACACCTTTGATTTCGTCAGGAACTATGTTAGAATAAACTACAATGATTTTTATGATTTAAATAACCATTACTGGTTCAACAGGAGACAAAAGAATTATTACATGATTGACACTAGGACAATTATATAATGGGCTTAACCTAGCCGTTTAATATTAAATATATAAATATAAAGAAAGGAAAGTATAAATCTTTGTATCTAAAGATATTATACGTGGGGATACATTAATGAAAATAGAGAAGATTAAGAGCAGATATTCATATATGGATATATCGAAACGCGGAGGAATGATTTCCAATAGAAGCGTTATTTCAACTGCGCCTGCAACTGATACGGCTGACTATTTCTATACGGGAAACGGGCACTACTGGCTTGAGAGCGCCGGAGGAGTAGAGAAGGACACGATTATCGTGACCGAAGAGCATCTCTATGAGCCTCTTTGGAGCAAAACTCCTAATCCGCCCGATTTGCGCGGATGTATTGACGATATCCGCAGATGCGTTTTGGAGGGAAATCCCGGGAAGGCAGATGACTATATTGATAGGGCGCAGCGCAAGGCCGGTTATGATAAGCTCATGAACATGGACAACAAAATTGTCTACCCCATCGGCTCACCCAGAGTACATAAGGCGTTCAGCTTTGATGTCACAAGAGAAGGATTAGATGCAGACAGTGTATCCGATTATATCAGATGGCTCGATATGGAGACCGGGCTTACCACGACTCACTTTAAGATAGCGGGCGAAAGCTATGAAAGCAGAATAGCAGCTTCGTTTACCGACAATTTTTCTGCATTTGAATTTACTGCACCCAGGGGCAAGCTGAATATCTCTCTCGGAATAAAACTGCCCGGTGGACCGAATCTGTACGGTATTCCGACCATGATTGGTTCGTCTCATAAATGGACTGTTAAGGGTAACAGGCTTATCCTCAGCTGGCAGTATAATCCGGAACTGACAGACAAGGGGTACTATGCCATTATCGACGCCTCATGTGAGGATGGAAAGCTAGGCGTCAGCAGTGATAAAATAGAAGCAATGAATTCGAGCAGACTGTATATTACTGTGAAGGTCATTAAGGTAGAGGATAATTTCGACTTTGAAGGATATAAGGTCTTCGAGTCCGAATTTGATATGACGGACAGGGGACTTGACAGGCTTTTACTTGGGAATGTAGCCATCCTCGGGGAGAAGATGAACCGTTCATATATTACTCTGGGTAAGAGGGAAGACTGCTTACTTTCGGGCGAGGAGCTCCTTGAGAAATGTCACAGCGAGAAGGAACTTTATCCAATGATGATGGACAAGCTGTACGACATGGGAAGGTTCTACCAGATTGTTGATACGGGCGATATTCCGCCTATGTGGGGACAGCACAACATTAATACCAATCTTCAGGTCTGTGCAGGTAACAATACAGGTCTCTTTGACGAGATGGATGTTTACTTTAAATACTATGAGAGCAAGTTTGATGACTTCAGAACCAATGCCAGACTTCTCTTTAATGCGAGAGGGCTTTTGGCAAGTGTTCACTGCGACCCAGATTCGGGTCTGTTCTATCATTTTTCAAAGACTTATCCGCATTACTGCTGGACAGGGTGTTTGGGCTGGATATACAACGAATTCTGGGGATACTATCTTGTTACAGGTAATAAGAAGTTCCTGGAGAACAGGATTATCCCGGCACTTAAAGAGATTGCACTGTTCTTTGAGGATTATGCATGCCTTAGGGATGAGAAGGGAAATAGTATATTTGTTCCTTCGTTCTCGCCTGAGAATCCTACTCCTAATCCTGATTACTCAACAGTTACCTGCAGTGACATTCATGCCACCAGAATCAACTCGGTGATGGATATCGCAATATGCCGCGAGGTGCTCACAAACCTCATTGAAGGTTGCAGAATACTCGGTATAGAGGATGAGAATATTCCAAAATGGACACGGCAGTTAGAGGATCTTCCCGTATACCTTACCGATGAGGAAGGCGGTCTTAAGGAGTGGGCCTGGGAGTCAATAGAGGAGAACTATAATCACAGACATGTTTCGCATCATTACGATTTATGGCCCGGAAGAGCTGTATCTGTGGATAGGGAACCAGATGTGGCACGTGCAATAATGATTTCTAATAGAAAGCGTGGCCAGCAGGATGATTCTGCACATGGAATCATTCACAGGGCCTTCTGTGCGTTAAGGCTGAAGGATAAGGAGGAGTTTGTCCAGAACATGTCGCAGCTGATTAGTCACGGCTTCGTAAGAAGAAACCTTGCAACGGCACATTTCCCTTACAGAGGGCAGTTTCCCGATCTTCAGGGCGCAATGCCTGCACTTCTGATTGAGATGTGCGTTTATTCAGAGCCCGGATTTGTGGAGTTCTTGCCGACTCTTCCCGATGATTTTGCGGAAGGTAGGCTTGATGGGGTGTGGCTCTATACCTTTGCAAAGATGGAGAGTATGGAGTGGAATGAAAAGGAAATCAAGGTGTCTATAACTTCGAACAGGGAGCAGACCATCACCTTTATCTTAAGAAACAAAGCGACGAAATCCTTTGTAAACGGAAAAGAATATCATTCCTGTGACGGAAAAATCGAGTACCGCTTTAACGAGAACGAGAAAGCGGATATCCGTATTGAAATAATGCAACATTAGCCCATTGAATATTCAGGTTGGTGGAACCTAGCGGTGGTGTTAAGCAATTTGAGGGGGATAGTCTGATTGAATTCTTTAATGCAACAGATAAAAGATTGTATCAATCGTGTCCCCCTTCAACTATATTAGCTTACTAAGGATTGAGCCAAAGCCTACTGCTAAAGCTACTTTAAGCAAGTCAAATGCTATAAAAGGCAAGACACATACAGTTAAGGAATATCCTATAGTGGAGCCTGAGACATAGCTAAACCATAGGGTACCTATAGAGTAGCATATAGCTAAAGAAAGTATCATACCAAATGAACTTATTGCTATTCTACATATGTTTCTACTTATAGACCTTGCTTTAATCCTTCTAGACAACCTATTGAAGATAGATGTGGTAAGGGTCATAAGGGGATATGCCATTATGAAGCCTCCTGTCATACCTGTAAGTGTATGTAGGCCCCCCTTAAGCCCTGCAAAAACAGGCAATCCAAAGGCACCCAAGAGTATATAGGCTAGGCTAGCAAAGAAAGCATATTTGGGTTCAAGAAGCATGCCTGTAAGAAAGATGGCCAGTAATGATAGACTGAATGGAATCGGCTGTATGGGGATTGTGATTTGGGACATTACGCATATTATAGCTGTGAACATACTGGTTAGTATGAGTTTCTTTGTTGATAACTGTCTAGTAGTTGTCATAATATTATTATTTCTCCTTATATTAATTCTGATTTATTCTAACACTGACTTCTCCAGAGGATAAGGCCTCTATTGATTTATCTGGATATTCCACCACTAGCCTGGCTCTATAGTCGATATCTATGGCCCTGGCTGATAATGTATCCTTCCCCTTAAGGACATATATATCCTTACCTATAAGAAATGAACGCTTCTTATATTCTGAAAGATAGCTATGGTCAGTAAGATTATCCATGGCATAGGATAGGTTGTTCAGTAGCTCTGCTGCCAGAATAGATGTAATTGGCTGATTATCTGGCTTCTCAGAGAAGATTGAGCCAGCTATTTCCTCTATGTCCTTAGGAAAATTCTTTGTGGTCACATTTATTCCTATTCCAACCACGGCATATTCTAAGCCACCATTTTCAACATTTAAGGATGCTTCTGTAAGAATTCCGCAGACCTTTTTTCCATTCATGAAGATATCATTTACCCATTTGATTTGAACATCCTGGCTTGTTAGCTTCTCTATAGCCTGTGCTACAGCCACCGCTGCTGAAGTAGTGATAAGTAGTGAATCATTTATATCAAGCTTAGGCCTTAGAATCAGGGAAAGATAAAGTCCTGTTGAGTCAGGAGAGTAGAAGCTACGGCCCATTCGGCCTCTCCCTTCAGTTTGCTCAGTTGCTATAACCACAGTACCCTCTGGGCATCCCTCTGAAGCCATTTCCTTTGCTAGGGTATTGGTAGAGGTTACTGATTTTCTGACATCCAGATGGAAGTTCCTAGCTTTATCTTGAAGATATGGGCTTATGCTTTCGGCGGTAAGAATATCATTTGAAGTCTCAAGGCAGTAACCACGATTTGGTGCTGCATTTATATGATGGCCTTCCTTTTGAAGTTGCTTAATATTCTTCCAGATAGCGCTTCTACTGACGTTTAGCATTTCTGCTATCCTTGCACCATTCACGCTGTTTCCTCTATTATTTTCGAGTATTTTGAGAATTTCTTGCTTCAAATCCATGATAATAAATCTCCTTCATGTCCTATAGTAAGATATAGGATTAGTATAGCAGAGCAAGTTGAAATGTCAACTAAAATTTTGAGAGTGGTTGACAATAGAAAAGTGTGTGTATTTTGTTCTATCTTGGAGGTGATTAAGTGAGCTTTGCATCGGGGCAAGTCACCATAACAATGTTATGTAAACATAACTTAAAATAGGCTTCTATGAAATTTATAAAGGCCATGAGATATGTAAAAATTCATTATAAAATATATCAATTTATTAGGGGTTTATATCATTGTCTCTAAGGAAACTATATAATACAATAATTTTATATAGTAAGATTTACTAAAGGTATGACATTTATTAGTCATATCAAAAGTTGCTTCTATAATTATAAATGGGAATGAAAATGATAGGCAGGACAAACCTAGGTTAATCTGAAAGGAGATACTATGAGATTAGAGTATGGCGACTATAGCTTATTATTTGATAAGGGAGGATTATTAATTCAAAAGAATGATAAGACTCTATATTATAATAAGCGTCCTATGTACGTTACAGTAAAGACAGTTTTGGCAATAAGCGAATTCTATGACAAGGCTTATAGTGATGTAAGCAAAGAGGGTGATCAGCTTGTGGCTAAAGGTATATTAGCAGTGCCCTCAGGATCAGAGTTTTCATTTACAGACATTTATTCAGTAGGAGATAAGGGATTTCGGGTTCAAAGAAGAGTAGAGGTGCTAAAGGCAGCAGATGATTTAGGCTTCTCTACCAAGGTTTCATTTGTAGCCTCAGAATCAGATGATCCCCATGATTATAACTGCTTTGCTCCAGGGGTCTGGTACAAGCAGAATGAGTTTGCACTTGATGGTGCCTTTGGTAAGGATCTTGATTGTGAATATTTCTGGCGTATGGAGACCTGCTATGCGCTGCCTGTCTTTGCGATGCAAAATATTGCTTCCGGTGAGACAGCGGCACTTTCTCGCTGGGCGGCGGATGTTACCATGCGTGATGTGAATATTATGAGGTCAGAGAATTATACTGATCCTAGTATAACAACCGGTGCTATTGGAATGAGCAGGCCAGAGAAGAGGACCTTAAACTATCTTTATTATGGTTATGCGGTTAGGACTGAAAATGAGACAGAAGTCGATGGTTTATCCATAGATTATGTATATCCTGGTGCAGATGGCCAGCTACCTCCGCCAAATGGGAAGCACTATGCCGGCCTTGATTATAATACTAAGATAAAGACATTTCAACGTATTAACCATCCTGTTGAAGTGGGCTTTGAGCAGAATTATTCAGTAGCCATTAATTTTGGCCATTATGACAGTTTCCAATTAATGATGAGAGATATATGGCGTGTAACCTATGATAGGCTAAGAGATAAGCTGTTTGATGTAGATAATGAGCTCTTTTATAAAAATTGTATGAACATACTTAATCGTTATACTAGAAAATATGGGGATTCATATGGTCTACCCTTTGCCTGTCAGCTACCAAATATGGATATCTCCAGTGTATCCTTTCAATTTGGCTTTGTAGGTCAACAGCCCGGTATCGGCTATCAGCTTCTTCGCTATGGTGATAAGGAAAATGTAGCTGATGCTTATGAGAAGGGTGTCAATATTATAGACTTCTGGGCCAATAGGGCTATGACAGAATCAGGCCTGCCTCAGATGTGCTATAATCCCAATATTAAGGATTTTGAGCCCTACCCTCATTATGTGCGTATGCTAGCTGATGGTATTGAGGCAATATTGGATGCTTATCTTTATATGAAGAAAAAGGGTGACGAGCGTCCTGTATGGTATGACTTCTGTAAGAAAACAGCTGATTGGCTAGTAAATATACAGAATGAGGATGGAAGCTTCTATCGAGCCTATAATAGTGACAATTCCATACGTATGACTTCAAAATCAAATACCCCTAGTGTGATTCGTTTCTTAGTTCAGTTTTATCTGGTATCTGGTGATGAGAGGTACAAGGATGCTGCAATAAGAGCGGGAGATTGGTCATATGAGAATGCCTATAAGAACCTAGAGTACCGTGGTGGTACCTGTGACAATACAGATATTCAAGATAAAGAGGCTGGTATATATGGTATATTTGGCTTTCTTGCATTGTATGATTTAACCGGTGAGGATAAATGGCTTGAGGGGGCCATAGGTGCGGCCGATTATACAGAGACCTGGACCTATGCTTGGAAGTTCCCTGTAAGAACAATTTGGCCAAAGCATCCCTTTAACAAATACTCCATAAGTGGCCAGAGTATAATCACCATAGGGGGCGGTGCCGATGTATATATGGCGGCCTGCTCATATACCTATTATAGATTATATCTGATAACTAAGGATGAGCATTATCTGGACTTTGCAGAATTTATCCATAAGAACACCAAGCAGTCAAGTGACGTAGATGGTAGCTGTGGATATATTATGCCAGGACTGGGCCATGAAAGTGGAAACTTCACCAGCCAGACCTTACAGAGCCAGTATCACTGGTTACCTTGGTGCACATTTGTTGAGGTAGATCCAACCTCAAGGCTTTATGATAGCTTTGGCTGCTATGAAATAGCAGAAGCCCAGAAGCTAAGCCCTGAAGAAAGAGCAGAAAGAAATAAGATATATAAGAATTACAAATAATTGTACCGGGTACAGTCGGATATTGTACCCGGTACAAAAAAAGGAGCTGTTGCAATTTTTATTGCGACAGCTCTTTTAAAATAAATTTATTCTTTTTCAGTATAGGACTCGGTCTTATCAAAATTCTCACTATAGAATTCCTCTATTAATCTATCTAGATAATCCCGGTCTTGTTCGCCGAATTCATTGACTAACATATCACGAATGGCATCGGTCTTTTTAATATAGTCTAGCTCTTCTGATACTTCTTTATTTGAGATTGAAGCTAAGAATTCCTCTGTAACAGTACTGCGTAGCCAGTTATTTATCTTATCGGTCAGTTGGATTTCGTCATCGATTTCCAGCTTGAGTTGTCTGGCTTTTTTAGCCGTTGATATACCTACCATGACAAAGAATAGGAAGAGTGCTCCCATTATAAGATTGGGAAATATTCCGTTGAGGAAGGTTAGTAGCCCTATTGCATTTAAGATTACAAATATGATTCCTGCAACCCCTAGGATTAGGAATACATATTGAGTACTGATGTAATCCTTATATTTTTCGGATTTCATTACATAGCTTCCTGAGCCAGACAATAGGCTATTTACTGAGCTGGGTGGGTTGGCCTCACTTTCAGTTACTGACATGTCATCCTTTGGCTGGGCATTTTCGATTTGATCCTTAGGTTGAGTAGTCCCATCATCTGTATCAACAGCCATATTGACAGGTAGGTCACTTATATTAGTTGGAGCGGTTTCATCATAGGCCATCTTCAGCTGTACATCCTCATCAGCAGTTGAAGGATTATTGACATCGTCAGGTTTGTCCTCTATGTCTGGAGGGATACTAGTAGTATCAGATAAAGCCAATGAATCTGAAGGGATATTAGCATCATCAAAGGAAGCCATTGAGTCTGAAGGGATATTAGCAT
>JAAYPG010000152.1 GCA_012519905.1 Clostridiales bacterium
CTCCTCTTTCTCCATCCTCTAATGTATGGCCGCATATAATTCGCTGCCTACTATCCGGAACAAGCCTGTCATAGCAATAATTTGCTGTTATACCATATTTATCAAATAAAGCAATACTGGCAGCAGCTGAAAAGGCTATTCCATGGTAGGCCAAACCAACCATTGTGTCAAATTCTATGTTATTCTCTCTTATGAAATCTGCAAAGAAGCCTCCAATTTTAGATATCTGGGAATTGGTCTCAAACCTCTCTGTATTAATGCTAATTTCATCTTGGTGATTGCCAGTCATATGCTCTGTGCCAATTTTAAGCATCCCATTATTGATCATAAACTGTATAAAGCGCTCTTTATTAGTTAAAGAGTTTAACTTAAAGCCGAATAGCTCATCGATAGTTACACCAAAATAATTCGCTATTGCAGGTATTATTGATATGTCAGGCTGCGCCAGTCCATTTTCCCATTTACTTATGGCCTGAAATGAAATATGCAGCACATCAGATAGCTCCTCCTGTGTAATACCCTTAAGCTTTCTTAATAATTTGATTTTATCACCGATAGAATTCACTTGAAACCTCCTAATTTATTATTGTAAAAGCGCTTTACAACCTTATTATAGCATTATATTACAGCTCAACAATAACATTTAGGTTTAGTTTTCTTCAACTACAGGTTGATATTATTTAGTGCTCTTATATTTCTTTTCTAGGTTACACATCCAATACCCTAATCCCACTCCAGCCACTAATAATACTAGGCAAGCTAAAGTACCTAGGCTCATATAGTTGTAATCACGGGGTATTATCATAAGAGTAGAAGCAAAAACCACTCCCATTATAATGTGAAAAAAGCCTGCATAAGCTTTATTTATAATATAATCAGCCAGTTTAGAAAATAACAATACTGTGAGTATGGCACCTATTACTATAGGGATTATTATCATAAAATTTAAATCCTTAATACCATCCGACATGTCCTTATACATTCCCAAGTATACAAGAAAGTTAGAAGGACTTAGGCCAGGAATAATAACACCAAGGCCGATCAAAGAACCTGCCAGCGTCCAAGTAGCGGAATTCTGAGGAATGTTCCCACCAAATAACTGTTCACCATAAAGCAAAAAGGCTAAGCTTAGAACAAATCCGGTTGCGAGAATTACAAGGTGCTTACTCTCCCTACCCTTCTTACCGGCCTGCTGCCAAAGAGCCGGAACTGTACCAATAATACATCCTACAAAGAACCAAAGAATTTGTGTTTCATATGCTCCTAAGAAAAAACTAACAGCAAATGAAAACAAGAACACACCTGTTACACCTCCAAGACCAAGGGGAAACAGATAGATTACATTCTCTTTAAAATCCCGTGTAATATGCGCAAGGAAAGATATAATCCTCTCATAAACTCCGAATACAGCTGCTAAAGCTCCACCACTTACACCCGGTAGAATAAAGCCTGAACCGATAAATATACCCTTTACAAACCGTAAAATCCAATCAACCATTGTTTTTATCTCCTCTATGCTTCTGTCATTCCTTATCAGTTATTATATATGGTTGCGAACTCTTCTTCAATACTCTTTACTCCAAGACCTTGATTTATTTTTTTCTCCAAATTCTTGCGTTAATATCCATATAAATATCCCCTTTTAACATCATTATAATTTATTATATTATAACATTTAATGGATACATTCAACTATATGCAGTAATTACTTTACCAACCCCTGGAAGAGGGAGAGATATTTTTCTTCTCTTATAACTTCTTGTTATTAAATATGGCGATAGAGCCTAGGATATTCAAAATTAACAATACAGTGGTAACCAGTATTGGGATTAATGCATCAGTAGGCTTAAGTGCTTCAGTTAAGAACTCCAGGTTATGCGAGGAAAGATAAATAGGATTTACCTTCTCTAGCTTTGGAAATAGATCTAGTATCAGTAAGACTCCAAGTACCAGGGTGGTTAAAATCAGACCTCCATAATTACCCCCTGTCAGGACACTGGACAATATGATTAAGGATAGCAAAAAAGCTCCAAACATCCATAAACAAAACATTGAAAATACTAGGTTACTTATGTCCGAGATATCAAACATAAACATAGTGTATCCTTGGTTTACAAGGCTCGCAAGCACTAGTGAAAGAGTCCACAGCACAAGTATGGATGTGTACTTGGCTAGGATAACCGTATGTCTTCCTAATCCCTTAGCTAATATATTTATCAGAGTCCCTTTGGTTAACTCATTGGATATTACTCCACCGAATACTAGTAGGATTACGATAATACCCATCTGCCTTATGTTTTTGAAAAACTGTGCATAAGCATCCAGGGCGGTAGCCTCTGGGATAGTAATGACCATCCCCTGTAGGTCCATACCCGAGAGAATCTTCGGTAAGAGCTTTGCCAAGAGCGGGCTCATTAGGCCAAATATAAAAAATACAGATAATAATATCAACAATCTATAGGTACGAATCTGTTCCACAAATTCCTTTTTTGTAAATGCAAGATATCCCCTCATCCTACCACCTCCAGGAATACATTTTCTAGGGAAGGCTCCAAGATTTCATACCGAAGCACAGGGATATCCTCCCTAACCAACAATGACAAGATTTCCTTGCCAAATTCCTCGGCATTAGTAAGCTTAATGAGGATTCCCTCCTTCTCCAATACAACCTCCAGAACAAAGGTCAACTCATTTATCCTCGACATCAACTCATTTGCCATCTCATGATTACTTAATACAAGCTTTATCGTATCCTTACGCTTCATATTCTTAATTTCTTGTACCGGTCCCTCGAGAATCAGCTTTCCGTCATTGATTACCCCTATGCTGTCAGCGATTCTCTCCACATCGGACAGGATATGGGTGGAGAATACAATAGTGGTTCTCTCTCTTGCTATCGAAAGGATATCAAGAATCTCCTTTCTCCCAATCGGGTCTAAAGCAGAGGTTGGTTCATCACATATCAATAGCCTTGGTTC
>JAAYPG010000019.1 GCA_012519905.1 Clostridiales bacterium
CTCCTTATCGGAAACACCTAATAAAGCCAGTAATTGATCCTTTGTCTCACCTTCCGCACCAGAGGCCGCAAGGGACAGCGCATAATATAAGGATATAGGCGAATAATTTATGTTCTTGCCAGCATCTGTTAGTATATTAGCACTTGTCTTATAGGTGAATTCATCAAGCGCCTTAATAAAATTATCATCTACTGGATTTTGCTCTCGCACCTCTCTCGATGTATTAAAGTCATCAAAGGCATACGCTTTCGGATAAACTACATTTACATTAGTTCCAGCTTTTTGATTTTTCTCTCTAGAAATCAAAAAAGCTAAGACAATTATTATTGCGACAGAAACCACAAGTACTGTCCAGCTTTGCCATAGGGGGAACTTCTTTCCCTCTTTTGATTCTCTCGCTTCTTCTAAAAACTCATCACTGATATTTGCATGAGTATCTGACATTTTCTTTTCTTTCAAAATGAAAACCCCTCCTTTTTAATCTATCCAAAAATCATAAGCAATCAACTAATGTATAAGCCCGCTTGTTCGCTATAAGACTTCTCGCATACCATTATATACCAATTTACAATATAATGAAAATCAAAATTATAGTTCTCCATAACCTATACGCCAGTCGCCATTTTCAATGTACTTTTCGTACAATATAAACTAGATAAAAGAGCATATAAAAGGTATACGGATTTATTAGATTCAGGTAATGATGAACAGCTTGATAAAGGAGTAAAAATAACCTCTCTGAAATCCGACATTTCTTGTAACCGACTAAGGTTTTTATACGATAATCGGGTTATTATTGATAACCTTGATTTAAATATCAGGCAAGGAGAAAACCTTGCTCTTGTAGGAGAAAGCGGCTCTGGTAAATCAACGCTTATAAAATTATTGTCTGGACTTCTGAAGCCACAAGGCGGTAAATTATCAATTGGTAGGTATGATTTAAGTAGTATCGATTTAAACAGCTATTATGATTACATTACATATATACCACAGGAGTCACCGATATTTGATGGAACATTACGAGAAAACCTAGTGTTTGATAAGAATGTAGATGACCAGGAAATTATCAAGGCATTAGAGCAGGTTGAATTATTAGATTTATACAACAAGTTAGATAAGGGTCTAGATACTGAACTTGGAGAAAGAGGAACTATTTTATCTGGTGGTGAACGCCAAAGATTAGCACTAGCTAGACTCTGGTTCTCACAGGCAGACCTTGTTATATTAGATGAAGCAACATCAGCAATGGATAACATAACAGAAGAAATTGTAATGAACAGAGTAATGGATCTATTACAAACACAAACCGTTATAGTTATAGCTCATCGTTTAAGCTCCATCAGAAATTTTGAACATATTGTTGTCTTAAGAGAAGGTCGTATTGTTGGTCAGGATAGTTTTACTAAATTACTGGAGAACAACACATACTTTAGAGATTTATACTCCACAAGTATAGCAAACTAGTATCATAAATAAGGTCAGGTAAACCTTTATTTCCATATTTAAAAGGCAAGTGTGCATAGATAGCTCACTTGCCTTTTATCAGATGATAGAGATAAGAATCACAGCTCTGTTATTATTTCAAGCCATAGCCCACCTCAAATAAAAGCTCGGCATCCTCTTTACCAATATCATCTACACTTTTATAATAGGGCATAGGCAGCTTTCCGGTAAATGGCACTTCCCCTGACAGTACCGAGGCAACCCCATCGCCTTCTGATCCGGGCAGATAACACATAACTACACTATCCCAATCATCAATATAATCATTTATAATTACATTTCTACCTGCTACAATCAGAGCAATTACAGGTTTGTCTAACTCTTTTGCTAAATTAATGGCTTCAATATTATCTTTATGGGCCTTGGCTCCCGTTATAGATAAATCTTTTGTATCACCCTCAAATTCTGCATAAGGTATTTCTCCTATGGCTATTATTACTACATCTGCATCCTTGGCCCGCTCTGTATCTGTTATAATTTCATATTCATACTTTTTGCCATACTCTACTAACCCCTCCAGGATGGTGGTTCCTTCGGTAATCTTAACTCCCCAGTTATCCATTGATCCCTGCCAGGTAAGTCCCCAACCTCCGCACTGCATACCCATATTATCTGCTGCTGGACCGGTAACAAATATCTTCATCCCCTTTTTAAGAGGAAGATTATTACCATCATTCTTAAGTAATACCAGGGATTTTTCTACTAATTGCCTTGCAATACTACGATATTCTTCACTTCCAAGTTCAGTAACCTCTTTGCTTACCTTATTCATATAAGCATCATCAAATAGGCCCATATCTCTTTTTACTGTAAGAATCCTTCCGACAGCATCATCGATTCTTGCTTCTGTTATTTTGCCCTTTTTAACAGCCCTATAAAGTGCGGAACAAGCTTCATGATATGTGAAGGGCTCCATTAGCATATCAATACCCGCATTTACTGCTTTAATTATTTTTTCATCATAGCTCTTACCACTAAGTCCCGATATTGCCTCCCAGTCTGATACGATAAAACCTTTAAAACCATATTCCTCTTTTAGCACCTCTGTAAGAAGATACTCATGCTCATGCATCTTAACTTTGTTCCAGGAGCTAAAGGAAGCCATAATTATCTTTATATCATTATCTACCAGTTCCTTATAAGGCATAAGATGAGTCTGTCTAAGCTCTTCTTCGGATATGATAGCATCTCCCCTATCAATAAGGAAATTGCCCTCACCGGTTCCAAATACTGCTCCACCATCAGCCACATAATGCTTTGCGGACGCAACCACTCCATGATCCTCCTGTCCCTTTACATAAGCCAAGGCTAAATCTGTCACGATATACGGGTCACTGGAAAAACATTCATAGGTTCTTCCCCATCTGGGATCAGTATTAACTTCTACACAGGGCGAAAAGTTCCAGGGTACATTTATTAGCTTCATCTCTTCGGCAACAGCTGCCCCCATCTTATACATAAGCTCTGGGTCATTAGCCGCTCCAAGCCCGATATTATGTGGGAAAACCACTGCATTCTTTACCAATGCCAGTCCATGAACTGCATCTACGCCATAAATGATTGGAATTCCTGTTCTTGTATCCAAAGCCGCATCTTGATAACCCTTTATCATGTCCTGCCAATCCCCAAGAGTATTTTTTCCAGGATATGAGCCTCCCCCACTTAACACTGAACCAAGCCCATATTTTTTTACATCCAATGGAAGTAGTAGATCTCTGGCACCCTGTACCATCTGTCCCACCTTTTCCTCCAGTGTCATTGAAGCTAGAAGCTCTTCAATTAATGTATTCTTAGAAAGAGTTACCTTGGGCAAATCTGCAGATACATTAATATCAAATCCCTCATTCGATTTTTTACCTGAACATGCTCCAAGTATAATAATCATCACCAACAGTAAAGCTATATACCTATACCCCTTCATTATTTATCTCCCCCCATCAATATATTAGATATCATATGCAATCTTGGCTTCCTGTCCTTCTAAATGTCATAACAGTAATCTAATTACAATTATATACATTTAATATTTCTAATACAATTATTTTTTATTAATAGTCGCTTTCATCTGCTATCCTCCTTATGAATTCATCAATTGACATATTTCCTAAGTCACCTGACTCCCTTCCACGAACAGAAACTGTATTGTCATCTTGCTCATTCTTCCCAACCACCAACATATATGGAACCTTATCCAGTCTGGCCTCTCGTATTTTATATCCTAACTTCTCATCCCGTCTATCAAGCTCACATCTGATGCCAGCGCTTTTCAATCTATCATGTACCGATGTGGCATATTGTAGAAAATTATTAGAGACTGGAAGTACCTTAACTTGGACTGGTGCTAACCATATCGGGAACTTCCCTGCATAATGCTCTATTAGAATTCCAATAAATCGTTCAATTGAGCCAAAAACAACACGGTGAATCATGATTGGTTGATGCTTCTCCCCATCTGCACCAATGTATTCAGCATTAAATCGCTGTGGTAATTGAAAGTCCAACTGAATTGTTCCACATTGCCATGTCCTACCTATGGAGTCCTCTAAATGAAAATCTATCTTGGGACCATAAAATGCACCATCCCCTTCATTAATAATATAAGCTAGCTTCATTTCATCAAGAGCCAGCTTCAAAGCATCAATTGCTTCCTCCCAATCTTCATCACTGCCTATACTTTTCTCCGGTCTTGTTGATAACTCCACATGATATTTAAAGCCAAACTGACTATAGACTTCGTCAATCAATCGAACTACATCCTTTATTTCCTCAGTCACTTGCTCCCTCATCATAAAGATATGGGCATCATCTTGTGTAAAGCATCGTACTCTCATTAATCCATGAAGTGTACCGGATTTTTCATGGCGATGAACCAGGCCTAGTTCACCTATGCGCATTGGTAATTCCTTATAGGAATGTGGCTGTTTTACTGCTTGTGCAAGAATATGTGCAGCAGTATGCCGTAAAGCATTTCTCCCTAGCTCCTCTCCAAATGAGCTATTAATTTCTTCTCCATTCTTCATTATCACTTTCATTCCTTTGACTCCTTTCGGTAATAAAATTGATAACATAAGAAAAACACCCAAAGGTAAATTAATCTACCTAAGGGCGCCATAATTCTTGCACGGTTCCACCTTAACTTTTCACTTCAGATTCCATCAAATCCTATCCTTTAACGCAGGCATACGATAACACATACTAATTTCTGTGTTATAGCTCAGGAATGGTTTTCAATCATATTCCACATAAAGAACTTTCACCAAATGTTCCTCTCTCTGTTTGCTTCCTATTGATTTACTCTTTTCCGTCATTGCTTTTCTTATGTTATTAATAAACATTATATTCCATCTTCATCTAAAGTCAAGGTGTGTTTATACTTTATTTCTTTTTTTCCTCTGCCAGTGCTTGCCTGGTTGCCAGCCCAATGGTTTTCCCATCATCCTCCATATGACGTCCCCAGCCAAGCTGATCCCAATAAATCAATACCGCTATCCTGGTTTTAGGGCCATACACACCATCAACCTCAAGTTTTGGGAGCCAATTCGGAATCACCCTATTAAGCCTTTCTTGCGCCCACTTGATATCCGCTGATGGAGATTTTGGAGTAATTGATTTTGCCGGATAATTTAGTTCAGGAATATATTTCACTCCTGTATACTCGCATATACCCATACATATTTCCTTAGCACTTTCCTTCCAATACTCCCTGTTTGCCATCATCTCAGTAGCCTCCCTTAGGTTGGTCATGAAGGCCAACTCTACAAGAATTGCTCCCTTAACCTTCAGCTTTTCACAGTTTACAATCGCTAAACTCCTGGCTTTAACACCCCTATTTGTTTGAGGCGTCCCCTTAACAAGGTGCTTAAGTACTGTTTCCGCCAATTTCTTTGATTCTTTCGGGTGGGTCTCGTGAATGTTTATTTCTACACCTTCAGCACTATTAAAAGCCACTCCGTCTCCGTATGCATTAAAATGTATTGAGATACTATAGTCACATTTCGCCTTAGCGATTTCTTTCTGCCTCTCATCCAAAGGCTGATCTTGGTCATCATAGGCATTTGCATCATTAAAACCTGTCTGCATTGTCTTAAAACCACATCTTTTAAGCTCCTCTACAAGAAGAACAGCTACCCCTACATTTGCATAGTGTTCTCTATACTGCTCACCCTTTTTTATATCAACCTTCCCATCTCCGTCTATATCTATATCTCTCGGCATAGGTGGTGTTCTCTTTCCAGCTGTATTACTTCCATGTCCTGCATCTATATTTATTAGCATCTTATAGCCTCCTCCAAGATAGTCATTTTTTTATTTTTTTCGCCTATATTCATCTATATTTATCATTTCCTAAAGGCGTGTCTGTACTTCTTGTACAAATTTTGGAAATGTACTAAAACCATAGTAATATGGTACAATAGCCTGGTAAATATATTAGTACAAGATAGAAAGGTTATTCCAATGAAGCTATATTACGACAGTCATATAGGTACCTTTATCAGTAGGCCCAATAGATTTATTGCACACATTGATCTAGACGGTGAGGAGATTGTCAGTCATGTACCAAATACCGGTAGGTTAAGAGAATTACTGGTTCCCGGTGCTACAGTCATGCTCTCCTATCATCCATCAGAAAGCAGAAAGACCAAATATGAGCTACGTATGGTCAAGAAGGGGGACTATTGGATCTCTATAGATTCTCAGCTTCCAAATGCCTTGGCCCAAGAAGCTATTCTGAATGAGACCATAAAAGAATTGACTGGATATTCTCAAATAAAAAGAGAGGCAAAGTACCAAAATAGTAGATTTGATTTACGATTATCCAAAGAAGGCCCCTGTTCGGATAATGAGCTATCTACATATGATATATCTAGGGATGATGATTCTTCGGAAGCGTCCTTAGATAACAAACATATATGTTTTGTAGAGGTTAAGGGAGTTACACTAGAACGGGAGGGTTGGTCCTATTTCCCTGATGCCCCGACCGAGAGGGGAAGGAAGCATATTGACGAGCTGATAGATGCGGTAAATGAGGGCTACAGAGCTGTCCTGCTGTTCGTCGTTCAATTAGAATATGCGGCTGGTTTTTCACCTAACAGGGCTACAGACCCTGCATTTGATAATAAAGTAGAAGAGGCCATGAAGGCAGGCGTAGAAGTCCTAGCCTATCGTAGTATAATAACACCGAATGAAGTTAGAATAATAGAAAAGATACCTGTTGTTATATAATAGGTATCTTTTCATATGACTATCTTTTTACTCTAGGCATTCTGCCAGTCTTTCCTTGTTTAAAATCTTAAAGCTTCGACCATATAAATCTATTAATCCCTCATTCTTCATCCTGGTAAGCTCCCTACACATGGAGGTCCGAGATACATTTAGAAAATCTGCCAACTCAGTTCGATTTAGGGGAATTTGAAAGGTATTGCTACCCTTCTCCAAGGATGTCTTTAATAGGTAGCTAGCTAACTTCTCTCTCATTCCCTTTAATGTTAGAAGCTCCAGCTTCCAGTTCAGATTCACATTCTTTTCCCCAAGAACCATCATCATGTTCTGTATAAGTCCAATATGGTAGCTACAACTCATACCACAGCTTTTGATTATTCTTTCATAAGGAATCATCATAATTCTAGTTGCTTCCATAGCCTGAACCGTAACTGGTGACATTCGGCTTACAGTACATACTATACCCTCAGCAAATAAATTTGATGGATCTAATATGGCTATTATATGTTTATTTCCTGCTAGATTCTCTTTCAGAATCTCTACTCTTCCTGATAGCACAACACCAACCTGGCTTATCTTATCTCCTGCAAAAAATAGATACTCCTCCTCATCATAATTCTTAATCTTTGCTCCTAAGCAATTTATGAGATGATTATAGTTACATTCCTCAATTCCCCTAAACAAAGCACATCTATTTAATATGGGATAATACTGTTCCATGATACATACCTCTCTTCCTCTTTATATAAACTTTAGCAATACATAATTCAATCCTAAACTCACCTGGCATATGCAAAATTTTCTTTTATAAATGTTGCCACGGCTACACTTTTTTCTCGTTGATTGTATTATACTCATCCCATAACAACGATGTCAACAAAAATTTAAGATAGGAGTAAGGCCCCGTGTCTTATTTCAAAATCTATATAAGGAGAATATAAAATGGACTATAAGATGTTTTGTTACCAATGTCAGGAGACAGCAGGGTGTACAGGCTGCACAAAGTTTGGGGTATGCGGTAAATCCCCTGAGCTGTCAAATATGCAAGATTTATTGATTTATGCTACAAAAGGCTTAAGTGCGGTGACAACAGTACTTCGCACACAGGGTGAAAAGATTCCCGCAGAGGTTAATCATTACGTAACCATTAACCTATTTACAACAATTACAAATGCTAATTTTGATGATGAGATTTTCTATCAAAGAGTTTTTGAAACTTTAAAACTAAAAAATGAATTATTGGATAAAGTAATAGATAAAGACTCTCTTCCAGAAGCAGCCCTATGGGATGCTAAAGCTAGAGAAGAGCTGGTGGAAAAGTCCACAAAGGTTGGAATCCTTACAACTGAAAATGAAGACATTAGAAGCTTAAGGGAATTAATAACCTATGGACTTAAGGGCTTAGCAGCTTACATGAAGCATGCTAATGAATTAAATTATGACAATGAAGAGGTTAGTGCCTTTATGCAAAGGGCCTTAGCTTCCACATTAAATAATGACCTAAGCGTAGATGAGCTTATCGCCCTAACCCTGGAGACAGGTAAAGTCGGCGTAGATGGTATGGCACTTCTTGATTCAGCCAATACAGGAACCTATGGTAATCCAGAAATCACTAAGGTTAATATTGGTGTTGGAACAAGACCTGGTATCCTTGTATCAGGACATGACCTAAGAGACTTAGAGCAGCTCCTAGAGCAGACTAAGGATTCAGGTGTAGATGTATATACACACTCTGAGATGCTACCTGCCCATTACTATCCTGCCTTTAAGAAGTACAGCAACTTCGTGGGGAATTACGGAAATGCTTGGTGGAAGCAGAAAGAGGAGTTCGAAAGCTTTAACGGACCTATTCTTATGACCACTAACTGTGTTGTTCCTCCAGCAGCTTCCTATAAGGACAGATTATTTACTACTGGTGCTTCAGGAGTACCAGGATGTACACACATCGATAGGGATGACAAGGGCTATAAGGACTTTTCTGAAATCATTGAGCTAGCTAAGAGCTGCAAGGCTCCTGTAGAGATAGAGAAGGGTGAAATCATCGGTGGCTTTGCCCATGCACAGGTATTTGCTCTGGCTGACCAAGTTGTCGAAGCTGTAAAATCCGGCGCTATTAGAAAGTTCTTTGTAATGGCCGGTTGCGATGGACGTCAAAAATCCAGAAATTACTATACTGATTTTGCAAAGGCTCTTCCTAAGGATACTGTGATCCTAACCGCAGGATGTGCTAAGTACAAGTACAACAAGCTAGATTTAGGCGATATTAACGGAATCCCTAGAGTTCTTGATGCTGGTCAGTGTAACGACTCCTACTCTCTTGCTTTAATTGCATTGAAGCTAAAGGAAGCATTTGAGCTAACTGATATAAACGAGCTCCCCCTCGCCTTTAACATAGCATGGTATGAGCAGAAGGCTGTTATCGTTCTTCTTTCACTCCTTTACTTAGGAGTTAAGAACATCCACCTAGGACCTACACTTCCTGCCTTCCTTTCACCTAATGTGGCAAAGGTACTGGTAGAAAACTTCGGAATATCAGGTATAGGAACAGTTGAAGATGATATAGAGTTGTTCCTAGCCAACTAAGCCTCCCCTATAGGACACGGGAAATCTAAGCATTTCCCGTATCTACTCCCTTTTATATAGATAAGTACTACCCCCAAAGGCAAGGAGCTGTCGCATATTGGATAATCATCCTGCGACAGCCCTTTGTGTTATGGGAATATTAATAATAAAACAATTGGAAGGAAGTTTTTATGAGCGCATTTTTAGGACCAATACATTACTGGTTATATAATAAAATACAAGTTCAACAGGCTATCATAGACGATATCCATACTCTTGCTAGCAGATACAAGCTTTCATTAAAAGAAGAATGTGATGCCAGGTATGGTGAATTTGAAAATAAACCTTTGGAGGAAATGATAGACCACAACAATATTCATGGCTGGCTTCAGGAAAAGGTTTCCCAAGTAGAATACAAATATGCCTATAGCATAAAGAGACTACTAGATATAAACCCATCCTCACTAGCCGATTTAGAATCTTTACTTACTGATAAGGGCAGAAAGCTTGCAGAAGCTGTAAAAGAAAACTCTGTCACTGCACCTTTGTTGTTTAAGACTATTTCTGATAACCTGCTTGACGGAATGCCCTGTGATCACGCTAATAGTATTGTAGAACAGAGTGATGACCACCTGGTCTGGAAGCGAAACCTCTGTGTTCATACCGATTATTGGGATGCAGTAGGAGCTGATATTTCTATCTATTACAAATTAAGAGATGCTTGGATTCTTGGATTGGTTAGTGAATGCGGCTTTAGTTCCCTTAAAATCGATTCTGTTACCTACAGTATTGTAAAGGCGGCTTAAAGAAATATTAATATTATATATACCTAAATAGGTAATTGCGAAACTCTACCTTACTTTATGATCTTGTGCAATTTTAACAAACCATCGCAGGCCCGCTTTCGCTACCTTCGCCTCGTAACGGTACATAAGGTGCCAAAGTACGTCACCTAAGTACCGACGGTCTCAGAGTACCTGCTTGTGGTCCTTGTTAAACTCGCACAAGAAACAAGGATTTTAGTGAGTTTCGCAATTGCCTATATACCTATAATAAATAAGGAAATGGAGGAATACCATGGACAGCATAAAACTTATGATGGAAGAGCATCAGTATATACTTCGTATGTTAACTGTAGTTCGCAAGGCCTGTCTTCTTATAATGAAAGGCCAGGCTATTGATTACAATGATTTTGAGCAGATGATTGATTTTATCCGCAATTATTCCGATGTACATCACCACGGCAAGGAAGAAAAACTATTATTCAATGAAATGGTAGAACATCTGGGTAATCTGGGAAGCAAGATGGTAAATCAGGGAATGCTGGTAGAGCATGATATGGGTAGGCTATATATCCAGGAGCTTGTCTCATCACTAGAACGCACAAAGCAAGGGGATGATGAAAGCCGGATCGATGTTATAGCCAATGCCATAAGCTATACCCACCACATGGTACGACATATCAATAAGGAAGATCAGGTAATCTACACCTTCGCCATGAAGCAGCTACCTGAAGAGATTCTTAATAAGGTTAACCAAGATACCCTAATCTTTGAAAATACCGCTAATGAGAAGGGTGTACAGAAACGCTATATTTCTTTACTAGAAGACCTAGAAAAGAAATATCTTAACTAAATTCTTATTTTATTGTAATAGGACCAACATTCCAATTAAACGAGAAAGAGCTTATACTTATGAATCTCTTCATAATATAAGCTCTTTATTATATTTACTTAACACATTCTTCTATATTATAATTTATATTTTCAGCGCTTATTTCTTCCTCTTTTTTATATTATATGGTAAAATATAGCCATTACAAAGTGGCTAAGACCTATTAAAGAAAGGAGGCGCCCTAAATGATTGATGTAAATTCCATAGAAAGCTATCTGCTACTTAACGGCGACTGTATGGAGATAATGAAGGGTATCCCTGATAAGAGTATAGAACTTATCCTATGTGATCCCCCCTATAACCTGGCCAAGTACTCCACCGGCAATATGAAGTTTGATTGGCGGGGGGAGATTAATAACGACCTCGCCAAATGGGATCTTATAGAGCTTTCGCCAGCTAAATTACTTGGCGAGTTCAAAAGAATTCTCTCTCCAACTGGTAATATATTTGTCTTTACCAGCTATCATATGATTGGAAAATGGCATGAAGTATTTGATAAGGAATTTGATACATTTCAGTTCATGGTTTGGCATAAGACAAATCCAGTTCCCAATATAAGAAAGTCCTCCTTCCTTAACAGCTGTGAACTGATTGCCTGTATGTGGAACAAGGGCCATACATGGAACTTCTTAAAGCAAAGTGAGATGCATAATTTTATTGAAGCCCCTATCTGCATGGGCTCAGAGAGATTAAAATTACCAAAGCATCCCACCCAGAAGCCACTTTCAGTGCTAAAGCATATAATCAAAATTGCTAGCAATGAAGGCGATCTCATCTTGGATATGTTTATGGGCGTTGGCTCTACAGGGGTGGCTGCCATAGAGCTGAATCGACGCTTTATAGGCATTGAGATAGATGAGGAATATTATAGGGCCAGTGAAAGGCGAATGAAACTACAACAATAACCTGGTTTATATAACACCTATCACTAACCAACACTTGCCTATTACTAGCCTTTTTCTTCTTTTTTATTCCCCTCATTAACCAGCACCCATTGATGAGACTTTACATGGTATTTGATGTGTATAATTTGCATGCAACCATCCCGCATTATATGGCAACAAAATAGAATCACCGGAATCCCTGCATACCTTTCCTCTCGGTTAAAAATAATATTTTCAATCTTGTAGGTCTGCAGGACATGATTTTCATCCTCAAGCCGAATATAATTAGGCTTGATTTTACCCTGCACATTAAATGTCGCAACTACATCCACTGGCATGTGAAGCATTATAATATCCTTTCATAAAATAATTTTTCTCTATCATTTGTTCATATTTTCAAAGGAAGTTCTTAGATATCCTTAATCCCCTCCTTGTACTTGGCTTTACGCTTTTCAGGCGAAACACCACCTGACATATGATATATAGGTCCGTCTAAGAAGACCGCCCGTACAATAGAGTCCTCTCCGTATCGCTCTCTAATCATATCTACTGCCAGATCTAGCTTGGAGAACTTCTCATATTTGTTCATGTCAAATATATTAAGCTGCTTACTATTGCTTCCTCGGACAATCTTACTGGTATGAATTCCAAGCTGTCTAATAGGAGTGCCGTCCCAAAGCTCATCAAAAAGCCTAGAGGAGGCCCTGTGTATTTCGTTAGTTATATCCGTGGGAGAAATTAGCTGCATCTGATGGGACTGGTGACGAAAATAAGTATCCACGATACTTACTGCAACCACCGTGGCCATGGCAGAATCCGCCCTCAGCCTAGTAGATACCTTTTCAGCTAAAGAAAGCAGCACCATCTTGGCGGTACTGCCGTCATCCACATCAAAGGGGATAGTAGTAGAATTTCCATAGCCCTTATTTGGAGGAGCCTCCTCAGTCACTAGGGACAAATCTATTCCATTGGCAAAGGAGTAGATCACTTCACCATGCTTCTTAAAATGTGCCCGAAGGACATCCAAATCCATAGCTGCCAATTCTCCAATAGTTTTAATACCCAGGGCATGAAGCTTTCTTTTGGTGGCAGGTCCAACAAAGAACAGATCCCCCACCGGCAGCCTCCACATCTTCTCTATCTCACTGGGAAATAGGGTGTGTACGAGATTGGGCTTCTTGAAGTCAGAGGCCATCTTCGCCAGTATCTTATTGGTTGATATGCCCACATTCACCGTAAAACCCAGTTCATTATATATCTTATCTTTCATAAGCGTAGCTGCAACCACTGCAGATCCATAGAGTCCTACCGTTCCAGTCATATCACAAAAAGCTTCATCCACTGAATATTGCTCCACACAGGGGGAAAACTCTCTGAGAATCTCCATAAAAGCCTCCGAGCAGTTCTCGTAAAGGTCATAATGGGGATCCACCAAAACTAGATTAGGGCATAGCTTCAAGGCATCGCTTATGGTGTCACCTGTCCTAACTCCATACTTTTTGGCAGGAGTGGATCTGGCAAGAATAATCCCATGACGCTTCTTCACATCCCCTCCTACCGCCGAGGGAATATCCCGTAAATCCACCTTCTCACCCCGGATATGCAGCCTATAGACTGCCTCCCAGCTTAAAAAAGCTGAATTCACATCAATATGAAAAATCAATTTATCCATACATACGTTCACCTCTTGATATCATTATATCAGAACAGTTGTTCGATGTAAAGAGGTATCATTTGTAAGTTTTTGTAGAATTTATCGCGTCTCAGAAATATTATATCAAGATTATTACTCCTACTTAACCTATTTTACATTTAATATACATATAATAGAAACAAAGCACAGATGAGGTCTGATATGGATATATATGTGGTGCAAGCTGGTGATACAATAGAAAAGATAGCTGATATGTATGGTGTTTCAGCCGAGAAGTTAATCAGAGATAATGAATTAGCCAATCCATACAACCTCCTTGTGGGCCAGGCTATAATTATCGTATATCCTAGCAAAACCTATACAGTTGTGGAAGGAGATAGCTTAGTATCTATAGCTAGAGCTAACAATATAACGGTAAATGAACTATTAAGAAACAACCCCTTTCTCGTGGACCGAGAATATATCTACCCAGGAGAAGTATTGACTATTAGCTTCAATCGTAGTGGAGAACTTTTTACAAACGGCTATACTAATACATTTATAAATAGACAGATACTTAGAAAGACACTCCCATATTTGACCTATCTTTCAATATTTAATTATCAAATATCCAGTAGTGGAGATGCTCTCGGGACTGACGACGATATAGATATCATACAAACGGCCTTACAATACGGCGTGATACCACTTATGCATTTAACAGCTTTCACGATTTTGGGGGAGTTTGATCTAGATCTTACCTACAGGCTTTTACAGGACGATGAACTCCAAAATATCCTATTTGAAAACATTGTTAACATCTTGAAAAGTAAAGGATATTATGGAGTCATTATATCAGCACAATATATTACTTCAGAAAATCAGGACTTGTTTCTCAACTATACAAGAAGATTCTCAGAACGGTTAAAAGAAGAGGGATTTATAACTCATATCGCTATTGATCCGAAAATTATAACCTTGGATAACTCTATTGTTTTAGAAGAAATTGATTATTCACTCTTATCTTACGTGGTAGATAAAATTTTATTGATAGAATATACTTGGGGTATGGTTACATCTCCTCCGTCCCCGGTATTCTCAATCACTAGATTAAATGCATTATTAGACTTTATCATACCTCAAATCCCTCCTGACAAGATATCCATTGGTATTCCTGTGGTGGGATACATGTGGGAGCTCCCATTTGTGCCAGGCTTATCAAGTAGTAGCAGTCTTAACATAGACAATGTTATTAACCTTGCAGTAGACGTCCAAGCAAACATACAATTTGATAGTGTTTCTCAGACCCCCTACTTCTACTTTACGAACTCGACCAGTGAAAATACAGAGTATATTGTAAGGTATGTAAATGCCTTAACCGTTAACTCACTGATACAAACATTATCGGAAAGAGGCATATCCTCAATCAGTGTGTGGAACATTATGTCATACTTTACACAGCTATGGCTAGTAATAAACAGCCAGTATGAAATAGTAAAATTATTACCAGAAATCTAAAAGGCAGCAGATACAGTCTGACTGCCCTTCTTTTTTGCTTATAGCTATTTCATTTATAGGACTTCTCTAATTAGCATTGGCGGTACCCTATGAAGAATATCTACCGTGACCTTATCATCTAAAATCCAAGTATCTATCTCATCCTTAGGTATCACCAATGGCATACGATGATGAACATCGGATATAGATTCGTTGGCCGCTGTGGTAAGAATAACAAATCGTAGCTCTCCCTGATAGTGATTATACAGGCCTGCCATATAGAGGGCATTGGTACCATCTAACCTAAACATAATCTTTCTTTTCTCCCTATCCCATTCATAGAAACCTGTAGAGGGAATTATGCATCTGCGGTTTATGATACTGTCTCTAAATGTTTTTTTCTCAAAGGCAGTTTCTGAACGGGCATTTATAATCACACCTTTATTATCATACTTAGGAAATCCCCAGGCACTTATCACAGGAGATGACTGATTATTCTCCCCAATAAGAAGCGGCACCTGGTTAGTAGGAAATATCTCTCCACTTTTATACTCTCCTCCATGTATCTTAGCATTTAATTTCTCTATAATCTCTCTGAGTTCATCACTTTGTTCAACAGTAAAATTATATCTTCCACACATACTAATCCCTCACTTTCACTATGAGTCCTCACCTTATTATCTTTTACAATATATAAGTCTTGTATACTAACTCTAGCCCCTCCAGACCTTCTTACTTTATTTTCCACCTTATCCAAGAATCCTATATGGTCTTGTCTAATAATGTCGTTTACAATTATTTTTGTAACTAATTCTTGTCTATATAGGCTCATACAAGGAGGTATTTATGAATATTCTTAAAAAAGCAGGAGTATTCGCAGTCACTCTTTTGCTTTCTCTCACCATGCTTTCATCATTTGCTTATGCAGCTGATTATACCATAGTTCCTAACGATTCACTATATCATATTGGGTTGCTATTTAGGACATCGGATCCTCTACGGGCTCCTCCTCCAGCTCCGCTGCATCCTCTTCATCCAGCACCAACGGTTCGGGAACAGTAATATCTTATAAGGATTCAGAGGTTGATTTACTAGCAAGGCTTATCGCTGCCGAGGCAATCGGTGAGCCCTATGATACCATGGTGGCCGTTGGGGCAGTAGTTGTAAATCGTGTA
>JAAYPG010000153.1 GCA_012519905.1 Clostridiales bacterium
ATTAATAGAGTGCTGGCAGAAGATATTCTCCGTCGAGTGGATGAATATCGGGGTTATTATTTATCATTTCTTGATTTACTAATATGTCTTTGCATCAGTCTTATATCCTTTTATATTCCTAAAGTTATATTAAAGTATGGTTCATCTGTATCACGGGATGCCATGGAGGATGAGGTAAATCAATTCAATGCACTTATAGGGATGCTTATGTATAACCAGTATATAACAGTAAAGCAGATATTAGTCGAGATGGAATCATTCGCTATGATTTTTAAGCAATCCCTTAGGATATGTATAGATGATTATGGGTCCGGAGATATTATAGCCCTTAATGAATTGAAGGAAAGAGAGCCTTATGAGCCCTTTAGGAGAATAATAGATAATCTAATCCGCTGTGATGCCATGCCCATAAGCCAGGCCTTTTGTGAAATACAATTAGACCAGGATGGGTATATATCAAAAAGGAAGCTGGCAAATGAAAAATCCATAAGAAAGAGAGTAATCAGGGCATATGTTCTTGCTGCTCTTCCCTTTATATTATTATTTGCATATGGGCTGATGCCAGCTCTAGTATCGGCTATGAGAGAGCTAAACCAATTGCTAAAAGAGATTGAAGATATAGCCTGGTACTAATATAAAATATTAAAAGAAACCTTAGGAGGAATTATGAAAACAAAAAATAGTGATATTGCTGTAAAGATTTTTCTTGTAGTTGTAGCAGTTATTTTGGTGGGTCTGATTATAGCCTGGTCCACTGGAGTCTTTAAGGATAAAAAAAATGACCTAAATGAAGGAACAGAAAGAATCAATAATGCTATAAGTTCAATGGCAGAGTTTGACTTGCTTGTATATGACGGGGGGAATATTACAGGTTCCTTGTTGCTGGATTTAATTGATAATGCAAATAATGGGAAACTAGATGTAGCAATCACAGTAGCTACCTTAGAAAGTCCTACTCCTGCAGCCTATCCAACACCGATTGCTAGTAAATCAGATTCAAAATATATTAATCCCAATGGTATCTTTCAAGGAAAGGTCAATAGAAATACAAATGGAGTCATCACAGGAATTATTTTTACACAGCAATAAAGATAGAATGAATAATATTTAGTATTGGGGTAGAAAAATTGAAGAATAAAAACAATGACCTAGTTCCTCAAATATTTTTAGCTGTAGTTGGTGTGATACTGGTAGGTATCATAGTAAATTATGTTATGAACTCTGTTCATAGTACGAGGAAGCTAGCGGATAATATATTATTGGATACACAGACAGCAGCCCTGGATTACTCCGAGAATGATATTGTCAAATATGACAAGGAGGAGGTGAGAGGAGCTGAGGTAGTTAACTTTATAAAGAAGCATCTTGGTGATTATCCGTCCTCTGATATAGCCCCTATATATGTGGAGACTATTACAAAGGCTTCAACTTCCAACTTTACAAATAAGTACACCAATAATGAATACATCGACCATATTAAAAACTTCTCCAGTATAGAATATTACATTAAGCCCACAGCTCTTTTTACTGCTGAAGTTATAAGAACAAAAAACAGGGTTATAGTGGGGGTAAAATTCACCCAGAAATAATTATTATCGGAGGAAGCTATGAGAAAGACAGTGGCCCATACAATAGAATTAATTTTAGGAGTATTGCTGATTGGTTTGGGCCTCTTATATTTGCTGTCGCAGAATAGAACATTGACAGGATTAAGGGATATTATTAGCCTACAAATAATAGAAGATAAGAAGGTGTATCAGCAATATTATCCTGCTACTACCATGCTTATATCAGATGAAGACCTCTATGCAAGCCTTATGGGATATAGGGAATATCCTATAATGATTGATGATAATATAATACCTTTGAAGGGACAAGATTATGAATTGTACTTTACATATATAAGGACTGGTAGCTATAGGAAGGAATATCAGTATGATGCATACAGGAATATAGAAATGATAGTCTATACTTACATGGGCTTGTAGTACAAAAGGAGTAATAGATGGATTTTCCGGGGAGGCTTATAGCAGGGCTATTAACTGTAGTTCTATTATTGATTTTTCCGCTACAGTACATAGCAGGGTTAAATAGTGAAAACATAGATGACTTAGTAGATGATAGAACTCATCTATTTACGGACTCTGTCAGAGAAAAAGGATATCTTGATAAGCAGATGTATGAAGAATACATTGGATTTCTTGATAGCGCTGGCGAAAGATATGAAATTGAGCTTCAGGACATAAGACCAGTTATGGGTGAAGATATAAGTATATCAGAAACAAATAAAAACACCAAAATTACTGCTTTGCCAACAACTGTATATAAGAGTGACAGGGCGTCTACTAAGTTCACTAAGGAGATAGAGTCCCTAGCAGTTTATACACATTCAAGTGAATATTATGCTGGAAGTCCCCATATATGTAATGAAATAGATTATGAATATGATGGAGAAGCAGTGCTATTAGGAGTAAGGGACAAGAACTTATATTATTCTAATGATGGAAGCACATGGACAAGAGTTAATCCGGCCATATCAGGTAAAGTTAAATATGAAAATGGCCAGTTTATCTTATTTTCAGGGAGCAATATAAGAACGATTATATATAGGTCCATAGATGGTATTAACTGGACTGGCGGGCAAGAAATCACTTTTCATAACAGACCAGCTGGATCCAATGCTTATGGCATACATGATATTGTATATGGGGATAATGGATATTACTATGCTGTTGGGATGTTAACATACACTCAAGATGCTTTATATCGTTCAAATGACTTAATAAATTGGAGCTATCTAAAACCGCTTGAAGTATATAGTAAAAAACTAGTCGTTTCACGTGTAGGAGCTCAAAGATATTTAGTAGCAAATATACCAGCTAGCAGTGCAGAAAGAGGCGAACATCATATGGTTGCCCGAATAAATAAAAACGGTAGTTTAGACTTATATAGTGACTGGTATCTTGATTACAGTCTTCATCAAGTAGGGGATTATGCTGTTTTCTTGAGGAGAAGTAGTTTTTGGCAATCTACTCAAGCTAGCGCCAAGATGCTGAATGAGAGTGGTAAAATAGTTGATATACCATTGCCTGAGGGCGCGTATTTAACTAATATTACCTATGGCCAAGGTATATATCTAGGAGTCTCTGATAATAGGGTTTTTAAAGGAAATGAAATAACCAATATGCAAGAGATAACAGGACACAACCTTAATATCGACAATATAAATCATTTAATATATTTTAATGGAAAGTACATATTATCAGGCTCTGATACATACTCAAGTGGTTCTGGTGGATATACTAACTATCTAGTGTATTCAAGTTCAGATGGAGTGACATGGACTAGAGATTCTAATTATAATTATACGTCCTTTGCGACAAATGAAGGGGAAAGAGAATGCTTATCTATAACAGTATTACCTGAATCACAGACCATACATAGATATAGTTGGCCAAGCTTCACTGTAAGAGCAAACTATAATGACGGAAATAGTAAGCTATTAAATGCTTCGCAGTATAGTATAAGCGGATTTAATGCTTCAAATATTGGCTTACAAGGTGTAACTATATCCTATACAGAGAATGGGATAAAAAAGTCCGCTAGCGTAAACGTAATGGTGACAGTATTACTTAAAGAGTGTCCGAGATGCCATCAGTATTATGAGCTAAATATAGATGATTCTGATCCGGGATGTCCACATTGTAGAGAGCTTGTGGCCGGTATTGAAGTAACTCCTAATTATGTAGAGTTGACCCAGGGTGATATTCTTCCTATAACAGTAAATGCTATATATAAAGATGGCTCTAGGGAAGAAGTAAAGGAATGGACAAGTAATTATAACCCCACAAGGATTGGCTTACAGATAGTGACCGTTCAATACAGAGGATATGCAGCTGATATATCAGTATGGGTAAATGAAGGGCTTATAAAATGCCCTACTTGTAATACTGATTATCCTGCTTCGGAAGAAAGTTGCCCTGTATGTGCAGAAAAGGTTATAAGAATAGTTGCCTCGCCTAAGGATATTACAGTTATGCAGTATGAGCCTATATCCCTTAATGTCACAGCCTATTATGCTGATGGAACAAGCAGAGAGGTTGATCAATGGGCAATAGATAGTACATCGGTAGCAGCTGGGACCTTTAATGCAACAGTTAGTTATAAAGGGGTGTATGATACTATCACATTAAGGGTATTATCGATTAATTCTACCGAATGTCCTATATGTGGAACAATATATGACCTTTCAGATAGTCCAAAGGGCTGTCCCATATGTTCTGAGGAAATTATAGGGATAGAAGCATATATTACAAGCGGAACAAATATGGTCCAGCTAGGAACTAGGCCTGGGATAGCTGTAATCGTAATATTTCGTGATGGGCATAGAGAATTTGCCAGTGAGGGCATTAGGCTTGAAAACTACAAACCACATGAGCTGGGAGTTCAGACCATAAGAGTATTGTATAAGGAATTTGCTACCACAATTATAATCGAGCTAGTAAATATCCTAGATACCATAACTTGTCCAAATGCCCATGTGTATAACAGGCATGAAGATGGAACTGACCCCGGATGTCCCTTTTGTCATGAGGGTGATGATGTAGGTAATATTGCTTATTTTGATATTACCTATACAAGTGAAATTCTTGATAGGATATATTCTCTTGGTATTTATCATTTTCAGGAAGGAAATTATATATCTGTTATTGTGACTAAAAAGGATAAGTCTTTACTATACGATCTACAGAACACATTTTTTTCAACCTCCATGCTTGGAAGAAAGAAACGTTTTATCTATGGCGGGGAGGTGAATTAATCATAAATAAGGTGTGGGAAGTTATATTTGATTTATTTATAGGGATTCTCATTATATTTGTGTCGGTGGCTGTTTATTTTGGACTTAGGACAGAATCAGTGAAAAAGTCCATGTATAAGGGCATAACTGAAGATTTCATTGCTGATGTAAAGAGGAATGGAGTTCTAACTCTAGATGAGTATGAAAGCTATATAGGAAGAATGGGAAGGGGGAACGGCCTCTTTGATATTTCCTTTGAACATAGATATAAACTCTATGAACCTGAGTATCGATTCAAGACATTAGAAGAAATCCTGGAAGACATTAATAATGCTTATAAAGGATCTAATGACTACCATTATAGAGATGTGATAACAGAAAGGCCTCATGTAGATGATCCTATTAATGATGGTAATTTAAATATAGAGACTAATGAAAGTATACTAGCAAAGGCGGTTAATGGGCCTGCTGATCCTAACCATGTTCATGATGAGGATTGTTATGGTGGACATAAGCACTTGGGAGAGCCTTCTTTCACCCATACCCATGCACATTCAAGTGAATGTAGAGAATATATAACATATATTGAATATCCCTATAGATGTAATTCATGCCATGAAAGCTATGTAGGACGAATAGTTGATTACTATTGGGATGGAAATACAAATCAAAGCGCTGTAAATTATTATGATAATAATTATAATGTTTTGTGTCCTCACTGTGGGAGCCAGAGTAGAATGAGTCAGGAGCAAATAAATTATTACGGATATTCCTGCGGATACGACCGTGGGGGTTATAATGGATTGCCAGAAAAGACACCTTATGGTGTGCCTTATGAATATGTAGTGTCCTTCCCTCAAGATGTTAATAAAGCTACCTATAATAATGGCTGCTATACATACCATAGAGAACATACATTCAAATCATATCTTGAGTACATCCCCTATTCGGACATATATACAAATGCAAGTGTAAGTAGTGTATTTAAAGCATTACTGCAAAGTGATTTTCAAGGCTTTTGTGAAATACCCGCATCATTTACAATAAAGGTAATAAGTGAAGAAGCCAATCCAACATATCCTAGTAATCCTAATAGTCCCGACAACGCATCTCCTCAATTCTCTGTTTCTTATAGCACGATTTATGATAATGAGAATGATGTGGTGGAATTTTATTATAGAGGATATGAGATAATGTCCCGTGGTCTTTCCACGGATAATCCAGGATTTCCTGAGGTGCTTACAGGAGCTGAGCTTGCTAATCTTTATTCTTCTAAATATGAGTTTTTTCCATTTATCAAAGCGGCAACGGGCCGTAGTTACGATTATGGATATTGTAAGGTTCACCGAGGATGGAGTCGAAGTTATATAAAAACCTGTAACAATGACGGACCAACAAATGTATGGTACAACGATTGTGGATTCGACGAGGATAATACTTTAGATTGCAATAAAATAATAGCATCTCTTAATGCAACCCATACAGAGCAGACCGTCTATGTCGATGATTCCCTAATAACTACAGCGATTGCAACATATAAGGATGGCTCTACGAAAACAGTAGTATGTACTACTGACTTTACCACTTCTGTTATAGGGAAAAATCAATCAGTCATACTGGAATATAACTATATAATAGATGGCCTTACATATACTAAAAGCTGCATTATTGAAGTAACTGTCATACCAAGAAACAAAACCTGTATAAAGGGACATAGCTATAATCTTAATGATAATGGTAGTGATCCGGGATGTCCTTATTGCAGAGAATGGGTTGAAAGCTTGCAGGTAATAAATCCAACCACATCACCTATAGTAATAACTATAGGAACTACCCTTCAGGAAAATGATGTGAGGCTGCTTGCTACATATATGGATGGCCATACCGAGGAAGTAACAAGTCAGTATATAGATAATCTTGATACCGGTTATCTTGGTACAAAGCCTGTAACTATAGGCTATAAAGGGGCATCTGTAACAGTTCTTGTAACTACTGTATGCGCAACTATGATATGTGACATATGTGGATATGAGTACAATCTATATCCTGATGGGACAAACCCTGGCTGTCCAAGATGTATTCAGAAAATTCCCGTATTTACGGGGAATGTTATGGTGTATGAGCATATAAATCATACTGAAGAAATACTAGATATCTTATATAAGAAAAAGAAGTATATCTTTAACCTTGATGATGTGTTTAGTGTATCAGTACATAATAAATCATCGTCTATATCCAGAAGGCTTCTTAGATGGATATATCCATCTATATCGGATAAGTGGCTTCATATTGAAAAGAAGGAACACATGATGAGTAAGTAGTTGAAATGAGAATTAATTTAGCCATGATTTTAAGAATATGCATCTTATGTGATTTATTGATGAAGTATCGTTACAGTAAGGGTGATAACAATGAAAATATATCATTTTGCGCTTTTATTTCTTATATTCTTTCTAGGAATAGTCATAAAGACAGATATTTCCATAGGTGAACTAAAGGCTTTAGAAAATGAAAATGATGAGATAACAAAAAGCTTAATCTCTGCTACATCGGATGCAGTCAATTATTTAACTAAGACCGGTTCTTATGGGGCAGAATCCATAAATAAGGAAGAAGTCCTTAATACATTATTTACTTCCTTGTATTCATCCTTAGGTATTATATCTGATCCGGCGGCCCAGGCTGAGATAGAGATGTATATACCAGTCATACTTCTTTGCGATGTGGATGGATACTATGTGTATTATTATGATGAGTATAAGGCTGGCGATGGGAATACCTATATAGAACGAACTTGGACAGAAAAGATACCCTATAGCTATGAGGATAAGTATTTTATATATCGCTTCACACTTACGGATATGGCCTATCTATATGATAAAAATAATATGCTAGGCATTGACGAGTCAGTAGTAGTAAGTGACTATAAGGAGTTAGGGATAAGTCCTCTATACTCAGATTTTAGAGCAAATAATAGAGGGTGCATCCTCTTTAATGATGAGGAATATGAACTAATAAAAAAAACAACTATAATGAATAAGCTAGAGGATGTGATGGCTTATTATACAAGTAGACATAATTATATGGCCAATAGACAAGGAATAACCTATTCATTCTCATTTCCTACGGGTAAGGGTGAGGAATGGGCAGAGTATATAGATGATGTGAATATCTTGGTGGTGTTTCAAGGCTATCCTTATGGACCTGATAGGAATTATACATATAATAAGATTGCTTCAGCTGGAGCAAACATAATAAAAAAGTCAAGCTACTATGTAGAAGAAAAAAGCTGGTACTATCTTGCCCATAGACAGGGCTGTGAGAAGATTAAAGACAATGACCTGGTGCTAGAAGAGACCTTTGACACCATAGAGGAATGTATAAGGCTGGGGGCATATACCTGTGAATGTATAGAGCATGGGGCGAGGGTGCCGGAGTTAAAACTATGGGAAAGATACTAATACATATTATACCGGCGATAGCTATTGGCTTTCTTGTGCAGATAATTCTCCATGAACTAGGTCATTTAATAGGGGGACTTATTACTGGGTGGAAGTTCTTATATCTTCAAATATATAAACTGATCATAAAAAGAGAGAAGCATAGACTCAAAATAATGATTGTTGGAGAGGTAGGCTATAGGTGTATTATGTATCCTATATCCATAAGTCAAGGGGCAAAGCTTTATACCATGGGTGGCTGTATAATGAATCTTATTTCCTCTATTGTCGGACTCTTATTCCTTGTATTTGCTTCAGTGACTCTGGTGATGTGGCTATATATATGGTCCTTTTTTACTTTTGGGATAGGATTGTTCATAATGAATGGGATAGCAAGAATAGAAAAAGTATGTAATGATAAGGCCTGCTCTAATTTATTAAGAGTAGATAAACATAGTAGACTCTGTCATAATGCCCAGCTTATTATTGCCAGGCATCTTATGAACGGATTATCCTATAGTGAGATAGGAGAGGAAATAATATGCTTATGTCCAGATATAGCAGAAAACGATATAGAGGCATATCAAGCGATGCTTGAGTATTACTATTACCTAGATATTAATAATCATATAATGATGAGACAAGCGCTTAATAAAATCAGGAGCCGGGATAATATCAGTAAGGAACTTTTATATTCTTTAGAGCTAGAGCTTATATATTTAGAACTTTTATTAAGTCTTAGGCCCTTAGATAGCCTACATAATAATACTTTGTTAAATAGTGTAGGGGAAAAAATAAGTTGTTATGATAAGAATGGAGACATCCACTCATTAAGGGTTAGGCTAGTATATGATGCATACAAACAAGAAAGTGCAGGAAACAGTAATATAGCTATAGAAATCCTTTCAAAAAATATTGAGATAATTAAAAAATGCAATTGTATCTATGAGGGAGAGAAGTTATTTTGTATTAATCAACTCAAAAGGGTTATAATGACTATAAAGGATTATAAGGCTTATGCAAAATAAAAACTTTATGTTGAGATTTCCCCTAAAATGTGGTATACATAATTATGTAGCTTTAGGAAAAACTACAATATGGAGGTATTTATTATGAGAAAATTTGAATGTACTGCATGTGGTTACATTTACGATGAAGCATTAGGTGATCCTGATAGTGGAGTAGCTCCCGGAACTAAGTGGGAGGATGTTCCCGAAGATTGGGTTTGTCCCTTATGTGGAGTGGGCAAAGAAGATTTTGAAGAAATAAGTTAATGAACAGGGTGTTATCATACTAGGACTTTCCTAAATATGATGACACCCTGTATGTGTATTATTGAATAAAAAAGTGGAGTGTGATAAAATGTCCAAGGCAGTAATCCATCTGATGATGGATAGGTTAGGTCATTAAGGAGGATAAGATTTTGAACCAATTTTCAAGGTCAGAGCTTTTGCTAGGTGCAGAGGCTATGGATAAGCTTGACAAGGCAAGAGTAGCCATATTTGGAGTCGGCGGGGTAGGAGGCTATGTAGTTGAAGCCTTAGTGCGTTGTGGTATCAGCCGATTTGATATAATAGATGATGATAAGGTATGCCTTACTAATCTCAATAGGCAGATTATAGCCACAAGAAAGACGATAGGAAGATACAAGGTTGAGGTTATGAGAGATAGGATTCTTGAGATCAATCCTAAGGCAGAGGTAGTTATGCATCAGTGTTTCTTTACCAAGGAGACAGCAGATCAGTTTGATTTCTCCATATATGATTATGTGGTGGATGCTATAGACACTGTATCAGGTAAGATTGAGCTGGTATTAAGGTGTCAGGAGCAGAATGTACCAATAATAAGCTGTATGGGAGCAGGAAATAAGCTGGATCCAACCAGATTTGAGGTGGCTGATATATATAAGACATCAGTCTGTCCCCTTGCTAAGGTTATGCGTAAGGAGCTGTCAGCCAGAGGTGTTAAAAAACTAAAGGTAGTTTATTCGAAGGAACCGGCTATGAAGCCCAAGGAGGAAACTAGTAATAGTTGTAAACGAAATTGTATTTGCCCACCTGGTACAGATAGAAAATGCACCGATAAAAGACAAATACCTGGGAGCGTGTCCTTTCTTCCTTCGGTTGCTGGACTTATCATTGCAGGTGAAGTTATAAAGGATATTGCTGGAGTGTGATGTTAGTGGGTATTGTGATGTAATGTCTGAGGGAATTGATATTGAGTTATAGACAGAGACTTAGTTTTAGTTGAAAATTTGTGTTAAGATACTTGTATTTATTTACTTGCTGTTGTATATTTATTAATAACAAATAACTAATTATGTTAAGCATAAGTTGGATTATAAGCTTATGCTTAAAATTTTGGAGGAAGGAATAATGGGAAAGATACCTAATAGAGATGAAGCCTGGGAGCTTCTCTGCGAGTATAATAAGGACGAGTTTCATTTGAAGCATGCTAGGATAGTGGAAGGAGTTATGAAGTATTTTGCCAGAGAACTAGGACATGGAGAGGAAGAGTTCTGGGGTTTAGTTGGATTACTTCATGATCTTGATTTTGGAATGTATCCAGAGGAGCATTGTGTTAAAACACAGGAGATTATGAGGGAACGGGGCTTAGATGAAAGAATCATACATGCGGTGGCTAGTCATGGATACGGAATCTGCGTGGATATCAAGCCTGAGCATGAGATGGAGAAGGTTCTCTACGCGACTGATGAATTAACAGGTTTAATAGGTGCTTGTGCTATTATGCGTCCGTCAAAAAGCACTATGGATCTAGAAGTGAGTTCAGTAAGAAAGAAATTCAAAACTCCTAAGTTTGCAGCAGGCTGTTCTAGAGATGTTATTAGAAATGGAGCAGAAATGCTGGGATGGGAGCTTGATGACCTGTTCGGGAGAACAATACTTGCACTACGTGAGGTTGAACAAACAACAGGGCTAGTATAGATTTATATTGTATTAGGGATTATATTTTATCGTTGATAATTAGAGAAAAACATATGAAGTATATAGGAGGAAGAGCCGATATATATTGGCTTTATATATAAATGATTGGCTTAGGTACATTGGGTAATATAGCCCTGATTCTAATAGGGTCCACCATCGGAATGATTATCAAGGGTGGATTAAAGCAAAGGTTTCAAGAAACTATAATGAGCGGACTAGGGCTCGCAGTAATGTTCATAGGAATAAGTGGGGCCTTAGAGGGACTCCTGATAATCAGTGATGGGAAGATTGTAAGCAGGAACATAATGCTCATGATAGTGTCCCTGGCTATCGGTGGTTTTATAGGAGAGGCTATTAATATCGAAGCTAGACTTGATAGGATAGGAGAATGGCTTAAGAAGAAGCTTAAGATTAATAAAGAAAAGGACGAATGCTTTGTAGAAGGCTTTGTCAACAGCTCCCTATTATTTTGTGTAGGAGCTATGGCCTTAATCGGTTCCTTAAGAGATGGTCTATCAGCAGATTCTTCTATGCTTTTAGCCAAGGGAGTTATAGACGGCGTGACCGCCATCTTCTTTGCCTCTACCCTAGGGATAGGAGTGTTTTTTTCAGTCATACCTGTGGGAATCTATCAAGGAATCATTACCTTAGCTGCTAGATATGTAGAGCCTCTCCTAAATGAAAGACTTATTGGTAATCTGTCTTTTGTAGGATCTATATTGATATTCGCAATCGGTATAAATATGATTTTTGGTAAAAAGATTAAAACAGGAAATCTGCTTCCTGCGATTCTGGTACCTATAGCCTATGAGATAATTATGAATTTATATTAATATCTTGACTTTCCATATTCTCTTGATATAATAATACATGCAAGTAATTGTAAATATATGGAATATATCAGGGGAAATGTAATGGGAAGTAGAAATATTTTCAGTAGACGAATAGTTATAGGTATTATAATTATAATACTTCTTCTTATATTAGGTATTGGACTAGATATGAACACAGCATTATTGATATCTTTAGGGTTTGGATTATCTATTAGCCTATGGAAACTCTCATATAAGTACGAACAATATTTTGAATATTATCAAGCAAACAGATAAGGTGCTACAGTCCTAATAAATCATAAGGTGTAGCACTATTTTTATGCAATAGTATCTATCAGTCCACCTATATTGACATATGGAAAGTCAGTAAGACAAAGACAATTATTGTCTGTATAAAAATGCGATTGACATCGGGTGTATAATTGTATACAATAATACAAAATTAGAAATTACAATAATAATCTATGAAGGGATGGAATTATCTTATGGATGAGAGAAGAGTATTTATAAATCCTCAGAACAACCTTCTCGCTTTGGAGGAGCCGATTTACCCTTTGGTTGATGTTGATCAGCCTAACACATTTCGCAACTTATTTCCCTATGATGAGATTCCTAAAATTGCATTCAATGACAGGATAGTACCTCATAATCTTCCAGAGGAGATATTTATCACTGATACTACATTTCGAGATGGTCAGCAATCAAGGGCTCCATACAGTACAGAGCAGATAGTAACTCTATACGATTATATGCATCGACTTGGAGGTCCTAAGGGAATTATCCGTCAATGTGAGTTCTTCCTATATAGTAAGAAGGACAGAGATGCGGTATATCAGTGTATGGAGAAGGGGTATAAGTTTCCTGAGATTACATCTTGGATTCGTGCCAGCAAGAAGGATTTTGAGCTGGTTAAGGAAATAGGAATGAAGGAGACCGGTATACTGGTTAGCTGCTCTGATTATCATATTTTCTATAAAATGAAGATGAGCAGAAGAGAGGCAATGGAGCATTATTTGAACATAGTAAGAGAATGCCTTGATACCGGTATTGCTGCCCGTTGTCACCTAGAGGATATTACTCGTTCTGATATCCATGGATTTGTCATCCCATTTTGCTATGAGCTTATGAAGTTAAGCAAGGAGTATCAGCTACCTGTAAAGATAAGAGCCTGTGATACTATGGGCTATGGAGTGAATTTTCCAGGAGCAGTTATACCTCGTTCTGTTCAGGGTATTATCTACGGCATTATGACCCATGCGGGAGTTCCTTCTAAATGGTTGGAATGGCATGGACATAATGATTTCTATAAGGCGGTAGCCAATTCAACTACAGCATGGTTATATGGAGCAGCGGCTGTCAATTGTTCATTATTTGGTATCGGTGAAAGAACAGGTAACACACCACTTGAGGCCATGGTATTTGAGTATGCACAGATAAAGGGTACTCTTGATGGTATGGATACCAGAGTCATAACTGAGATGGCCGAATATTTTGAGAAGGAAATTGGCTATAGGGTTCCTTCAAGAACCCCCTTTGTAGGACAGAATTTTAATGTTACTAGAGCAGGTATTCATGCTGATGGCCTACTGAAGAATGAGGAAATTTATAATATATTTGATACGGAAAAATTCTTAAACAGACCAGTTAGGGTAGCGGTATCCAACACCTCTGGACTTGCAGGAATTGCTCACTGGATTAATAGCTATTATAATTTAAAGGGCGATAAGGCTTTAGACAAGAGTCATCCCATAATCCATAAGGTGAAGGAATGGATAGATGAGGAGTACGATAGTGGAAGGATTACGGTTATTACCGATGAAGAGATGGTAAATTCTATAAATAAAGCCAGAGAAGAAGTAGGAGTTGATTTAAACTAGATAATAGGTGTTGACAATGAAGGCTTATTTCCTATGTATAGGATAGATTATTAACGAAGTCTCAGGGAGCTCATAGGTTGACAAGCCAGACTCCTTAACATACAATAAAATCTGGGAATAATGAAACCTACAATAACTTATGATTTGGAGGATGATGATGTTAAGAACAGATCAAATTGAAGCGGCAAAAGAAAAATTTGGACAGTTACTTGTGGAACAACTTGAAAGAGTAGAGGATATGAAGGCGCAGGGAGATTTTATCGACTATAAAGCCTTAGATCAGATTATAATAGGTGTATGTGGTGGTGATGGTATTGGTCCTGCTATTACTGCACAAGCTCAGAGAGTATTGGAGTATTTACTACAGGATGATTTGAAATCTGGTAAAGTAGTGTTTAAGAATATAGAGGGCCTTACTATTGAGAGAAGAGCCGAGGAAAATGCAGCGATTCCTCCTGCTGTTTTAGAGGAGATTAAGAAATGTCATGTTATTCTTAAGGGGCCTACAACCACACCTAGAAAGGGTGATCCTTGGCCAAATGTAGAGAGTGCCAATGTGGCCATGAGAAAAGAGCTTGATCTTTTTGCAAATGTTAGACCTGTTAGAATTCCCGAACAGGGTATTGACTGGACCTTCTATCGTGAGAATACTGAGGGAGCTTATGCAGTAGGTAGTAAGGGAGTTAATGTGACAGATGATCTTGGTGTTGATTTTACAGTAGTCACAAGTCAAGGCTGTGAGAGAATTATAAGAACGGCTTTTGAGTTTGCCAAGGCTAATAACAAGACCAGAGTTACTGCAGTAACAAAGGCCAATATTATAAAGGTCACTGACGGAAAATTCCTAGATATATTTTACGAGATTGCCAAAGAGTATCCTGAGATTACAGCCGATGACTGGTACATTGATATCATGACCGCTAAGCTTGTTGATGAAAAGCGTAGGAAGGATTTTCAGGTCCTTGTACTTCCTAATCTTTATGGAGATATATTAACTGATGAAGCCGCAGAATTCCAAGGTGGTGTAGGAACAGCTGGTAGCGCTAATATCGGAAAACGTTATGCTATGTTTGAGGCTATTCACGGTTCTGCACCGAGAATGGTCAAGGAAGGTAGAGATATCTACGCAGACCCATGTAGTATGATTCGTGCAGGCGCCATGCTTTTATCCCACATCGGATATAAGGAGGAAGCTGATAAGCTTTATAAGTCACTGGATATTACCACAATAACAGAGAAGAAGTTGGTTATCACAGGTAGAGATACGGGAGCTACTGGTGAGGAATTTGCTAATTATCTGATGGATACGATCGAGAAATTCTAGGTCTGGATAAATAAATGATATGTACTTGTCAATAAGCATAATTGCTTAATGATATGTTTGATATTTATCTTAAGCAGAAATGTTTAGTGTTGAATAAGGAGGAGTATTCCTTGGAAGAGTTTAATCTTCAAAAAGAGATAGCAGACAGGTATTCACTTAGAGGCAGAGTCTACAATACAATTAGAGATAAGATACTGTCGGGAGACTATCATGAGAATGAGGAATTGAAGGAAAATACTATTGCCACTGAGCTTGGTGTCAGTAGGACCCCGGTCAGGGAAGCCCTGAGGCAATTAGAGCTTGAGGGGCTGGTTAGTATAATTCCCAATAAAGGGGCTTCTGTTACAGGCATAACCACTAAAGACATTCATGATATTTATACGATACGTTCATATCTTGAGGGACTTTGTGCAAGATGGGCTTGTGAGAATATAACTAATGCTCAGATTGAAGACCTGGAGGAAATTTTTTATTTATCAGATTTTCATGCTAGACGAAGTCATTTTGAACAGATAGTCGAGCTTGATAACAAATTCCATGACCTAATATATAAGGCGTCTGGAAGTAAGATATTAAACCATGTATTGTCTGATTTCCATCAGTATGTTGAAAGGGTTCGTAAGATAACACTTTCCAGACCTTATAGGGCAGAGCAGTCCAGTAAGGAACATGGGGCTATAGTGGATGCACTTAAGAAGAGAGACGGGGATTTGGCTGAAGCCTTAGCCCATGAACATATGATAAATACTATACAAAACCTTACAGACCAGGGACTATAGGCTATTGTGAGGTTGTTTCAAAAAATATACAGCTACTATAATGGTATTCCTTAGGGGATTTAATCCGAATAGGACATACAATTATAGTAGCTGTTGTTCTACTGCCGTATTTTGTAGATGTCAGTAACCATATCTGGGATTTTGAAGCCTATGTCAACTCTTGGGCTGCAAGCTTTTCCCACTCCTCTAGTAATTCCTCGAGTCTGGCTTCAATTTGCTTCTTTTCAGAATGTAGTTCCATTAGCTTATGAGCATCAGTGAAGATTTCCTCCTTAATGAGAAGAGCGTCTATTTCTTCGTTCTTTATCTCTAATTCATGAATTTCATCCTCGGTTTTTTTAAGATCATTTTTTAATTTTCTTAATCTTGCTTGCTCCTCTTTCTGTTGTTGCCAGCTAAGCTTGTTGCTATTAGCCTCGTTACTATTAGCATTATTGGAACTAGAGGAGGCCCAGGGCATACCCTTATTATCATTTCCTGTATTCTCAGCTACTTTATTCAAATAAGCAGCCTCTACCACAGGTTTTTTCTCCATATAGTAATCATAATCACCGATATAATTGAGCAGACGCTCCTCAGTAAGGTCAAGAATCCTACTGGCTGTCTTGTTTATAAAATAACGGTCATGGGATACATAGAGGATGGTACCACTATAGGAGTTAAGGACCTTTTCTAGGATTTCCTTTGATGTTATATCCAGATGGTTTGTGGGCTCATCAAGTATCAGAAAGTTAGCCTCCGAGAGCATAAGCTTGGCCAGAGAAACCCTGCCCCGCTCGCCACCGCTTAGATCCTTAATTTGTTTAAATACATCATCATCTGTAAATAGGAATGCAGCCAGGATGTTTCTTATCCTAGTATTATCCAGATGAGGATAGGTATCCTGTAGTTCGTCAAAGATTGTTTTATTGGGATTAAGTAGCTGCATAGCTTGATCATAATAGCCTATATGGACCTTACTGCCGTACCGTATATTGCCAGCATCTGCTTCTTCGTGGCCGGTAATTATCTTCAGGATGGTGGTTTTTCCTGTTCCGTTATTTCCTATAATAGCAACCTTTTCACCCCGCTTGATTTCAAAATCAAGATTAGAGAATAGTTTCAGGTTTCCATAGGATTTTGCTAGTCCCTCCACGCTTAACACATCATTTCCACTTATAACCTTAGGTTCTAGTGTAAAATGCATCTGCATATTTTCTCTAGGCTTTTCTATGACTTCTATTTTCTCAAGCATTTTCTCGCGACTTTCTGCTCTACGGATAGACTTTTCACGGTTAAAGGAGCGAAGCTTTGTGATTACCTCCTCCTGATGCTTGATTTCTCTTTGTTGGTTATTATATGCTTTCAAAAGTGCAGCTTGCTGCAAGGTTTTCTTGTTAATGTAGTCTGAGTAATTACCATCAAAGGTTTGAGCTTTCATATGGTCAAGTTCAATAACCTTTGTGACAACCTTGTCAAGAAAATACCTATCGTGGGCCACTACAACTACAGCCCCATTATAATTAATCAAATATGTTTCCAGCCATGCTATGGATATAAGATCTAGGTGGTTGGTGGGCTCGTCAAGAAGAAGTATATCAGGCTTTGAAAGAAGAAGCTTTCCTAGGGCAATCCTAGTCTTTTGTCCTCCTGATAAGGTATCAATATTTTTGTTAAAATCTTCCTCAATAAATCCAAGACCTTTTAGTATACCTATAACCTCGCTTTTATAAGCGTAGCCATTCTGTATTTCGAATTCATGGGTTAGTCTAGTATAGGTATGAAGCATTTGCTCAAGCTCCTGACCTTCTACGTGCTTCATCATAAGCTCCAGCTCACGAATCCTCTTATCCAGTTCAATTATGTCCTGCTTTACGCTATACATTTCCTCATAGATAGTATTCTCTGACCTTAAATCTTGTTGCTGAGAAAGATATCCGATTGTACTACCCTTAGATAAGATGACATTTCCCTCATCGGCATATAGCTCACCTATAATGATTTTTATTAAGGTGGTTTTTCCAGCTCCATTAATTCCTACTATGGCCGCCTTTTCTCTATCATTTATATGAAAGGATACATCCTTGAGAATCTGGGTTACTCCAAATGATTTACTTATATTATTACATGATAAAACCATGACATTATACCTCTTTCATATCACTTCAGTATTAAAGTAACGACCTTATTATTCTAACATAATAATTTAATCAAGTAAAGAATTGCACAAGCATTGATTTTGCTTGGTTTTGGCTAGCTTTATCTTTGGTTAAAATAATAAATATAATTATTATCATCTATTACTATGAATTGACTTATTCTTAACAATCAAATATAATATTTCATATAGATTCATCACCGAAAGGAGGATAAAGCATTGGAAAAGAAGCAAATTTCTAAGGCTGTTATCAATAGATTACCAAGATATTACCGCTATTTAGGTGACTTACTAGAGAAGGATGTAGTACGTATCTCATCTAAGGAACTGAGCGAGAGGATGAAGGTAACTGCATCCCAGATTAGACAGGATCTTAATAACTTTGGTGGATTTGGTCAACAAGGTTATGGCTATAATGTTGAGTATCTTCATACTGAGATAGGAAAAATATTAGGCCTAGATAAAAGATATAGTTTGATTATTATTGGTGCAGGTAATTTAGGTCAGGCTCTGGCAAATTATGCAGATTTTGAGCGAAGAGGTTTTTATGTTAGAAGTATATTTGATATAAATCCAAGGCTGGTTGGCCTTTCAATTCGTGGAATAGAGATTAAATCTATTGATGAGATGGAAGAATATATAAAAATGAATCAGGTAGATATTGCGGCCTTGACCTTACCTAAGTCTAAAGCTCCACAGATTGCGTCTGATCTTGCTAGATGGGGCATAAAAGGGATTTGGAATTTTGCGCCTACAGATCTTCATTTACATGAGAATGTTATTGTTGAAAATGTTCATTTGGCAGAAAGTTTAATGAAACTATCATATAAACTATCTGAAAAGTATAAACCAGCCGATAATTAAATATATGTATTAAGAAAGGCAGGTTAACAAATGAGAAAAAGAAAAAAGTTTGATTATGATAAGCTTATTAAAGATAAAAAGCTGCCTATTCTTACTTTGGATGCCAGATGGCATGAGTTATTTCCTGATGAGGTAAAAACAGTTCGAATAAAGGAGCTGGAACAGAAGGTTAATCAGCTATTGAAACAGCAAGGTAAAACGGTTCACGACATCAAGGATATGAAGAAGCTTAAAAAAACTCTTGTATCAGATATCGTGGTCAATATGGATATTAAGGATGATCTCCTTGGCAAGGCAAAGGAGAAGAAGCTAGATCGGAACAAAAGATATATTAATGAACTGAATGAAAAGATTGATAAGGCTTCAGATAAGCTATCAGAACTTCCATATAAAATCAAGGAAGCAAATGAAGAACTTGTGTTAGAAAGTATAAAAAATTGCTATAATAAAATCTATGACAATCAGGATAAACTAGATGATATTTCTGACTGGATACAGAAAACTAGAGAGGAATTAAAAAAGAAAATCCTTGCTAAGCATGATATTGAGACTGAAAACAACCTGATATATACCTATATGCATGATATTTTAGGATCAGAAGTTATCGATTTATTTGATATAAATATTAAAAAGAACAGTGAGAACCCTTAATAAGGAATGATGAGCTTGATTGCAGGTATAGGAGTAGATTTAATAGAAGTAGACCGAATAAGTAAGGCCTGTGAAAAGGACGGTTTTTTAAAGAGATGCTTTACAGGGGAAGAGATTAAGCTGATAGGTAGCAAATGGGAGAAGGCTGCAGGAAATTTCGCTGTTAAGGAAGCAGTTGTGAAGATGCTTGGTACAGGCTTTAGGGGAATTGGCTTAAAGGATATTGAGGTGCTTAGGGATGAGTTAGGTAAACCATATGTAAACCTATATGGTAAGGCAGAGAAGCTAGCCAAGGATAAGGGGATATCAACTATCCATGTATCCATTACTAACACTAAGGATTATGCCAATGCATTTGTTGTAGGTGAGAAGATAAGAACTTAGATGAATAAGAACCCATAGGTGTATAGACTCATTGAAGACATAGGTGAGGCAAGACGTGGAATATATAGTAGATTCTGATAAAATGAAAAGTATTGATAAATATACTATGGAGGTAATTAAAATTCCTCCGCTTGTTCTTATGGAAAGAGCAGCATTAGAGATTGCTAAAAAAGTAAAGCTATATATAGAAAAAGAAGATCGCATACTGGTTGTATGTGGTCCTGGAAATAATGGTGCAGATGGAGTTGCAGCTGGTAGAATCCTGTTCTTACAGGGTTACCATGTTGCAATTCTTTTGACATTTGAAAGAGAAAATTGTAGCGAGCAGATGAAGACGCAGCTTACTATTGCCCAAAATTTAGGTATAAGTATTGATAACAGTAATACCATCTGTGAATATAATATAATAATTGATGCTCTGTTTGGTATAGGATTAAGTAAACCAATAGGGGGAAAACTTGCTGATTTGATACAGGAGATTAATGAGAGTAATCTCAGAGTGTTTTCTGTCGATATGCCATCAGGGATATCAGCTGATACGGGAAGGATTATGAATACTGCTGTAAAGGCGGATTATACAATAACCTTTGGATATATGAAGCAGGGATTATTACTCTATCCAGGTGCGGATTTTGCAGGAAATATATCTGTGGTTGATATTGGATTTCCAGCTGTGGCATTAGATAGTGTTAAGCCGGATACATTTTATTATAGTACAAAAGATTTAAGCTTACTCCCCAAGAGACTAAAGCATGGGCATAAGGGGACATTTGGAAAGGTATTAGTGATTGCAGGATCTGAGGGTATGAGCGGGGCAGCATATCTGTCTGCGAAGGCCTGCTTAAAGACCGGAGCAGGCATGGTGAAGGTCTTTTCAGCTTCATCTAATCGTAGCATTGTTCAGACGCTTTTACCTGAAGCGCTTTTTGCCTCATACGATACAGAGGATAATATTTTGTCGGCTATAGGCTGGGCTGATGTCATAGTTATTGGCCCTGGGCTTGGTTTATCAAATAAAGCTGAGAAGCTACTAGATGAAGTAATCAAGCCCCAAGTAAAGGCAGATTTGATTATTGATGCAGATGCTATCAATATATTAGCAAATCGGCTAGATGCTGGCGGTAATCTATCTATTAATGAGCGAATAGATAGGCTTTCATCCATTTTACCTACTACTTCGATTTTGACCCCCCATCCTATGGAACTATCCAGGCTCCTTGGCCTTCCTATGGACTATATATCTGATAATATATTTGACATTGTAAAACAATGTTCTTATAATAATGAATTAGTATATGTACTGAAGAATGCTAGGACTATAGTGGCTTATTCCAGTAAGAAATATATAAATATCTCTGGTAATAATGGCATGGCAACTGCTGGAAGCGGAGATGTTCTGACTGGAATTATTGCGGGCCTTATGGCCCAGGGTATGAAGGCCTTTGAAGCGGCGACTCTTGCAGTCTACATTCATGGCCTGGCTGGAGATTTGGCAGCTACTAAGATAGGAGAGTATTCCTTAATGGCAGGGGATATAGTTAATTCGATTAGTGATGTTCTCAGCTATAAACTAGTTGAGGTATAAACTTATGATAAGATGAACTTAACCAAACTTGTATAGCAAGTCAAAAGTTTGCATGGCAAACTTTGAGAATGTGGCAAGGCACATTCTTATTAATAAAAAGAAACCAGGTGAAGATAATTGTGTAAATGTGACTATTATAGAGCACAGGCTAATATTAATTTGGGTGCAATCAGGAATAATATAAGCCATGTAAGGGAGAGCATTAGAAAAGATACTAAGCTTATGGTCATAGTTAAGGCAGATGCATATGGACACGGGGCTGTGGCAGTGGCAAAGGCCCTTGAGAATGGCATAGTAGATGCCTATGGCGTTGCCATTATTGAGGAGGCAATAGAGCTTAGAAAGGCAGGAATTACAAAGCCAATCCTAATATTAGGCTATACACCGAGAGAGCAGTTTGATCTTGTAGTCTCATATGATGTTATGCAGACCATATATCAATATGAAATGGCTGAGGATTTATCTAAAGAAGCCCTAAGACAGGGTAAGATAGCTAAAGTTCATATTAAGATTGACACAGGTATGTCCAGGCTTGGATTTGATGATTCCTTAGAGAATATTGATAAGATAAAGAAAATAGCTTCTCTTGAAGGTATAAATATAGACGGTATATTCTCACATTTTGCAAAGGCAGATGAAGCAGATAAGGAAAGTATAAAGCATCAACTTCAGCGATTTAAGCAGTTTAACGAACTTCTTAGTCAAGAAGGTATACATATTCCAACCCGCCATTTTTCAAACAGTGCGGGAATGATAGAATGTCCAGAGGCTGAGTTTGACATGGTCAGGTGCGGTATACTTACCTATGGTATCTATCCTTCTGATTATGTGAATCATAGTAGCATCAGTCTTACTCCTGCTATGGAATTGAAGAGTCATGTGGTTTATATCAAGGAAGTAGAGGCTGGAACAGGTATAAGTTATGGATCAACCTTTATAACAAACAGGAAAACTAAGGTTGCCACTATTCCTGTGGGATATGCCGATGGATATTCCAGGAATATGTCAAATGTCGGTAAGGTTATTATAAGGGGGCAGTACGCACCTATCATAGGAAGAATCTGTATGGATTATTTTATGGTTGATGTAACCGACATAGATGACGTTAGTCAAGGGGATATAGTAACCTTGCTTGGAAGAGATGGAGAGTGTATAATCAGTGTAGAAACATTAGCTTGCTGGTCACATTCATTCCCATATGAATTAATCTGTACGGTAGGGAAAAGAATACCGAGAGTATTCTTTTAGAATACCACGGGTATTCTTTTGAGAATACCGAGAGTATTCTTTTAGAATACCACGAGTTTTCTTTTGAATACCAAGAGTTTTTTGAGAATACCTCAGGTATAAATAAAACACCTCGGATATACTTGAGAATACCAATATAATCAAATAATTTATCATTATAGATAAATCAAAATCACTTTATGGAATACACACGAAGAAACTGGCAATAATAAGGGTAAAGCCAAAAGATGGAGTGTGAGTAAAGTGGTAATAAAAAGAGGAGATATCTTTTATGCGGATTTAAG
>JAAYPG010000154.1 GCA_012519905.1 Clostridiales bacterium
TCATATATGGGATGCTCCTTATGAGCGGTCGTTCCTATAGTTTTAAAGCCTGGATATCGCTTCTTCATATCATCTATAAAGCTTAATATCATTTTATTCTCTGGAGCTCTTATAACATTCATATTGAAGAATGAGCCCATAGAAGCTACTACCACCTCAGGATCATATAAATCCACGGCATGTCCTGTTATTATAAGACATTCGACACCTAAAGCATCGCAGGAACGAATTATTGTGCCTAGATTACCTTTATTCGAAGGTCTATCAAATAAGGCAAGTATAGGGTTACTAGAGAGCTTTAAAGTCTTTAGATTATCGTCTCGCATACCTATAATGGCCATGATTTCAGAGGTGTCTTCTTTTTCACTGAGATTTTTCATAAGTTTATCAGAAAGCTCATAATTTATCTCAGTAGATGTATTACTAATAACCTTCTTAGCCCAGTCTGATAGATTCTTCTGGTTAGAATATATAAATGACTTGATGTTCCAGCCCTTATTAATTGCCTCATTTATATTACGAACACCTTCAACTAGAAACTCTTTGTATCTATAGCGCTTTTTTCTATTGCTTTTTAAAACCTCAAATTTTTGATATGTGGCATTGTTAGTATTAACCTTTTCTACTCTCATAGCTTACTACCTTTCAACATAAAAATGTAATCCTATTCTTGTGTATCTGCTCGAAATTGCTTGTAAATGTTCATTATCTCTATAAATTTACCCACATCTCCTCCATTATCAGGATGATAGGCCTTGACATGCTCGCGAAAACTGCTTATTACATCATCATAACTAGAGTTTAGGGGAAGTCCTAACTCCGAAAGAATGTCCCCATCAATTAATGAATCACTTGTAAATCCCTTTTCTTTATAATGCATATAATATACTTGGTAAAAATACTCGTTAATAATATCTGTAAATTCCTCTTTGGACATTGTGGATAGGTCCTCAAGAGAATATTTTGCCTGCTTATTGATTGTATCCTTCAAATGAAAGAATTTATCCCAAATTAGAGCATTGCCATTTTTATCAAATAATAATGTTTTATCTTTATTTATTATTATGTTCTTATTAGGGGTATTATAATTTCCAGTACGTAATCCAATCTCAAATCTCTTGAGCTCTCTTAACTTACGTTTTATATCATCGGAATTCTTATAATGCATAGTCATAATATACCACCAATCTATAAATATTAAAATAGAAAATGTGCCGAATACGTCCCCATTGTTTTTTATATAAAAAAGAGATTTTAATCACTTAAAATCTCTGCTCGCTTACTATTCGTTCTAATTCCATAAACTCTGCTCTAGTTAAATCTTGGTTCTTAAGGTATTCTGTCAGAAAGGTACTTAAGGAGCCATTATATACTTTGTTAAGTAAAGCTTTTGTCTCTATGTTTTGAACTGCTCTTTTAGATATTGCAGCACGACATAAAAAGCCGGGATCTTCTCTTTTGACAGCACCTTTATCAATCAAACGTTTAATTACTGTGTAGGTAGTATTCTTCTCCCAACCAATATACTCCTTGATGATTTTTGAAATATCTTTTGCGGCCAATACTTTATTGGACCATAGTAATTCCATGACATTCAATTCACCTTCATGTAATCTGATATCTGATGTTGCCACAATCCTTACACTCCTTTTATTGTACAATTCATACTACAACTGTAGAACTTAGAATAGTGATGCCTATATTAAAAATAGAATTCTACTTTATACTGTTGGCTTGTAGAATAATTTTGATATGTAATGTATTGTTTAATGCTCTTATGAAATGTCTATATGTGTAGAATTAAATCCAAGAACTTATCTACACATGTAGATTATAGGTCGCTATTACATTCTATAAGAATAGAATCAAAAAGTCAAGTTTAAATTGAATAATTCCAGAATATTTTACCAATAATCTTACGAAATGTTTAATTTTTATTTAATAAAATATAAATATTTATAAGCAGAAGGCTGCATAATAAGGAACATATTTTACACCATTTGAATAGTCAAAATTCTTTGAGGATATTTTTATAGAATAAGGAAAATCTATCTTCTGCTTAAGTACACTTGTGCTTTTTGATCTTGTGTTCTTATCACAGAAGACTTCCAAGGGTATCAGCTCCTTATCTCCTACTAGTAAGAAATCTATCTTGGCCATAGAATCGGATTCCCAGAATATGATGGGATATCCCTTGGATTGAAGATTTATGGCTATATAGTTTTCAAGTAGAGCCTTGGTGGTTTCTTTATTAAAAGGTAATGATAAGCTACTGTATAGCTGTGTATGAAGCATGCCTATATCAGATAGATATAGTTTGAAGCTGGTCATATCATTTACATTTAGCTTCTTATCATCTATAGCTGAATATAAATTTATGAGCTCCTCCGATGCAATCTTAAAGCTAGGTATTACATAATTTTGATCAGAAAGCTTCTGAATAGCATCCTTATACATGGCGTGTGTTGTACCCTTACGTATCAATCTATACTGGAATTTCTTATTGCTCTTCGAGAGTTGCATGGGTAGACTTGCAAGGACTTGGCTCATCTTTAAGGCATCGCTATCTGAATTTATATGACCTTGATAGTGACGATGTGTGCCCATAATATGGCTATGCAGTTCGGCTATATTGTATAGGTTGTTAAAGCTTAGATATTCATTTATGATGGCTGGCATCCCGCCAACCTGAAGATAGAGCTTATGAATAGCTAAAAGCTCCTTATGTACTATATCTGGTATTTTCTTATTTGTTTCAAAATGAGTAATTATTGTATCGACATACCAATCCTTAGATAAAGCTACTAAGAATTCATCAAATTGCATAGGAAATATAGGTATATGATAATATAAGGCCAGCTCATCTGGATTCATAGGACGACTTGATATAGCTATAATCTTTCTAAACTCACCTGTATATTGTAAGGCGGTAAGAAAAATCAAGGCTTCAGGACAGCAGCTGATTTCGTCCAAAATAAGTATTCTATCTTCAACTGGACCTGGCCCGTCTTTAAGTGCTTCTGGATTTAATATTCTTTCATCAGTGTCTATATCCAGCTTAAAATGCTTCAGCAGACTATTGGATATCATATATGGATCCTTTGCTTGAAATAAATCATTAGCTAAGGGATCCTGTTCAAAATTCAGATATAGGATATGTTTAAAAAAAGCCTTGGCAAAATCATATGCTAGATATGTTTTACCTACGCCTTTTGCACCGGTTATGAGAACCGGTCTTACATCTGATGTTAGGTTCCATTTTATTAATCTATCGATTGCTCTTCTCTTCAATTAGATATCCCCTTACTGTCTTCTTAATTTCTCAAGTAAATCTGTAAAATAATCAGGTAATGGAGCAGAAAATTCTACATATTCCTTAGTTCTGGGATGAATTAAACCAAGCACTCCTGCATGAAGTGCCTGTCCCTCAAGATGAAATGGATTCTTATCGGAGCCATAGACACTATCCCCCAAGATGGGATGATTTATTGATGCCATATGAACTCGTATTTGATGGGTACGGCCTGTTTCCAACTCACATTCAACATAAGCATATTTACCAGCAAGGTTTTCTATAAGGCGATAATTTGTAGCTGCATATTTACCGTTTTTTACTCCAGCAGCCATTTTTTTACGATCCTTTGGGTGCCTTCCTATGGTAGCCTCAACCCTTCCTCTGTCCGTCTTAAATGTATTATAAACGATTGCCTGATATCTTCTTGTGATTGAATGTTCTTTTAATTGCTGGGCAATAGATTGATGGCTATAATCATTCTTGCAGGCTATTATTACCCCGGTTGTATCTCTATCGATTCTATGGACTATACCAGGCCTTAAGATACCATTTATACTAGATAAATTATCCCCATAACGATATAGCAAGGCATTCACCAAGGTACCAGATTCATGGCCAGGGGCAGGATGAACTACAAGGCCCTTATGCTTATTTATTACTATGATGTCTTCATCCTCATATATTATATCTATAGAAAGGTCTTCTGGTGTGATTACCAGCTCTTTGGGCTCAGGGAGGTACAAGTTCACAGTTTGACCGGAAACAAGTCTAAAATTGGATTTAACAGCCTTTCCATCTACAAATACTCGGCCTTCTCCTATTATTTTTTGAATATAGGATCTGGACATGTCATCAAGCAGGGATGTCAAGTATTTGTCTATCCTCTCTTTATCATATTCGTCCTCAACCAAAAGCTCTATATTCTCTTCCTGATCAGATACCTCTATAAGGTCATCATCAATTGGATTTATCATCCTGTTTATTCTCCTTACCTTCTTTAAGCTGGTCCTTTTTATTACTTTTCTTAAATATATTGTCTATAAATTCTAAATCTTCATCCTTATAATAAAAAACACCAAGAATAAATAATAATATACTGGATAAAGTTAGATAACAATCAGCTATATTAAATATGGGGAAATTGATAAGCTCAAAGTAGAGAAAATCCACCACATATCTTAGGTATATGCGATCAATTATATTACCAAGAGCTCCTGCCATGATAAAAACCCATATTATCTGTATAGGTAGATATTTTTTTCCATCTGGTATTTTAAAATATAAGAATAATAAAGCTACTAATAGTAGTATGGATATGACTGTTAAGAACAAGGTTTTACCAGTCATAATACCCCAGACAGCACCAGTATTCTCATGGTACTGTAGCTTAAATACGCCGGGTATAATGCTAATAGGACCTTCCTCCTGTAAGGTGGTTCTGGCCCAAAATTTACTTATCTGATCTATAGCTACCAATATAATAAAATATAGCAAATGTTTTATCCGTTGTTTCATATGCTCAACTACCAGCCTTTCTCTTATTTCAAGTCAAAATAAATCTTATAGCCTCTAATAGTTCTTCTTTGGATACGGTGGTATCAATAATTGCATTTCCAATTTGATTTAAGAGAATAAAATTAATTTTATCGGATTGCATCTTTTTATCTAGCCTTGTGACATTGTAGATGTCCTCATCATATAGGCCACTTACCCTAGCTGGTAAGCTGTAAGCTTTGACGGTGTTTATTATATCCTCCAGCTGGTCCTTGTCTATATTACCACGCTTATGTGATATATAGGCAGCAGCCACCATACCTATTGATATACATTCACCGTGAAGCAGATTAAAGTCCATAAGCTTTTCAATGGCATGTCCAATAGTGTGGCCGAAGTTAAGAAGAGCTCTTTCACCCTGCTCCTTTGGATCGGCTTCCACAACATTTTTCTTGATAATACAGCTTTTTACTACCATTTGCTTAAGAGCTTCATAGTCTAGTGATCTGATACTATCCTTCTTATTACATAACCATGAATAATAATTAGCATCCTTTATAAGACCATGCTTTATAATTTCACTCATACCTGCATTAAATTCTCTGGATGGCAGTGTATTTAAGGTCGAAAGATTCATGTATACAAGCTTTGGTTGATGAAATGCTCCAACCATATTCTTATAGGCCATAAAGTCCACACCGGTTTTTCCACCTATGCTAGAATCTGCCATGGCAAGTAAGGTGGTAGGAATCTGTATGAAGTCAATTCCTCTTAAATAAGTTGCAGCAATAAATCCTGCTAGATCACCGGTAACGCCTCCGCCAAGAGCAATTATTATATCTTTTCTATCGAACTTATTCTCTATAAGCCTACCATAAACCAGCTTTACAGTATCGAGATTCTTACTACTCTCACCTGCTTCAAAGGTTAGGCTGGTTACATGGCTTGCCATAGGTCTAATAAGATCTATGCATTCCTTTAGGTAGAGACTTCCTACATTGCTGTCTGATATTATCATAAAGCGCCTATTTTGGAGCTTGAGGGTTGATAAGGCATCCTTGAGTCCTGAGAAGCTCTTATCAAATACTATTGAATATGCATACTTACCTTCATAATTTACATCGATTTTATCCTGATACATAAAAATTGCATAACCACATCCTATAACCCTAGACGAGGTTATGCGTCCTCCTTAACTCTAGTATAATTTATAAACTCTCATCCTCAATGGCAATAAATTCAAAAGCACTCTTGTATAGGTCAGTTTCTTTATTATCAGCTGATTTGCTACTATCCACCTTTGCCTTAGCTGGTCCATCATTCAGAATGTTTTCATTGGGCTTCTCAATGGCAATGGGTTCAGGCTGTGTCGTATAGCTTTCCTTATAAGAAAAATCCAGAGTATTTATCTGAAAACTAGAGCTATTTAGAAGCTCTAGCTGAGCGTTTAAGAGATTCTTATAATGGGCCTTGAATAGATCATATTGCTTTAATAGATTTAAGGTTTTATGTTCTAGCATTTCTGATTGCTTTAAGGCCTTAGATTCTATTATTTTAGCATTTGCCCTGGCATCAAGTCCAATGGCCTCTGCTTCCTTAAGGGCGTTATCTTTAATGTCTTGAGCTGTTTTCTCAGCAATTACTAGAGCCCTTTGGAGTGTCTTTTCGATAGACTTATAATAGCTTATACTATCGGTAAGATCCTTAACCTTCTTACTTAGTTCTTCGTTCTCCA
>JAAYPG010000155.1 GCA_012519905.1 Clostridiales bacterium
CAGTAATAATAGAAAATGATGAAAATAAAGATATAAATGAAACGGACCCAAAGAAAATCATTGCAGCAACATCAGATCTGGTAATCAATGCTATTAGGGAAAAGGATGCTGTAAAAATAGCTGAATTTGTTCATCCTCTCAAGGGAGTAAGGTTCACACCCTATACTTATGTGTCACTTGAGAATGATATTGTCTTTACCAAGGAAGAGATGCTAGATTTCTTTGAGGATACAGAAGAGTATCTATGGGGTTATTACGATGGCACAGGTGATGACATCAAATTAACACCCAGCGAATATTATGATAAATTTATTTATTCAGCAGACTTTCAGAAAGCCCCCGAGGTTGGCTACAATGAGGTGCTAAGCTTTGGTAACGCTTTAGAGAATCAGTTTGAAGTATATGAATCGCCGATAATTGTTGAATATTATTTCCCGGGATTTAATGAGGAATATGAGGGAATGGACTGGAAAAGCTTACGACTGGTATTTGAGTCATATGAAGATAGTTGGAAGTTGGTCGGTATAATCCATAATCAGTGGACTATATAATATACACCTACTAAGTTTTGGATTGATTTATGGGGCTAGGCCCCGCTTAAGTTAATCCATAGACTTAGTAGGTTTTTTATATAATGGGAAAGTGCTTCCTATTATATAAAAATATGCTCCGCATTGCACACTTTGTTCGCATTGGGGTGCGAATTCGGCTGGTGTTTTGTTTGCCAAAAACAGAAAAATGTATATAATATAAATAGACTAGCTTTATACCGTTATGAGGAGGTTTATATAAAATGAAGGTCAGTATAATTATGCCCTTTCACAAGGGAGTACATTTTCTTGAGGATGCCCTTGAGAGTCTAAAGGACCAAAGTTTTAAGGATTTTGAATTAGTACTAATATGTGATCATATAGGTGAGGATATTGACAGATATGTTAATGAATATGGCAAGGATTTTAATATAGTAGTTACTCATCTGAAGGACAAGACCGGAGTGGCGGCAGCCAGAAATCTGGGCTTATCCTTGGCAAAAGGTGAGTATATATATTTTTTGGATAGTGATGATTATCTTGATGAAAATGCCTTAGAGCATCTTGTATCAACAGCAGATAATGACGGTGCTGATGTAGTATACGGTAAAAAGAAATGGACTTGGTTTCAAAGGAGTCTCTTCCTTAGAAAGCTTTATGAAGAGGAAGAGGACCAGGAAGAAGATGACGATGAGGATGGGGAAGGCGACAGGGATAGTGCTTCTTCAGATAATGAACAGGATGCCTCTGATAGCGATGGAAGGGTAGAGAAGGACAGCTCCATAAGTGATGACAGTGATGATGACAAGGATAATAAGCAAAATGATGGGCAGGATGATAGGCTAGAATATTTAACCGAGGAAGAATATATAGAAGCAAAACAGAGACGGGCCTATTATGAGCTCTTTTCCAGAAGAAAAAGTGTAAGAAGTATAACAGTGCTTCATGTTCTAATGAGAAGACAACTGATTGAGGATAACAATATAAGATTTAACGAGGATATTATCTTTTTATCTGATTATCCATTTATGATACAGGTTCTAGATAAGGCCTATAATTTTAGCCGAAATATGGATTCCCAGTATATTAAGCGTAATCATAATGATTCTATTAATTTCCCGTCCTTAGGTCAGATGAAGGGAAGCAAAAGCTTTGTTGAGTATGTTCAGACTTATGAGTATGCTAAGACACTTGTAGCTTCTGATAGTGATCTTAGAAGACGCTTGGATAGGAAGATTATCCATTATACCATCAGGTATTTTGCACCTAAGTTAAAGAGGAAGAAGACCTCCCAAGCTGTTATGGATAATTTCAATATACTTCATGGCTTGATATCAAAGATGGATAAGGAATTGATTTATTCCTATAAGAAATATAAAAAGAGGATATTGAGAGCCTTCTATAAAGGAAATTATAATAAAGCTAGAAAAATTGTTACACTTCATTTAGCTAGAAGAAAAATAAAATTATTAATTAAGAATGAAAGGGAGTTCCCTAAGTTCTTATATAGAAAGCTTTTTCTCAAGACATCTGTAAAGGATAATTGGGTTTTCTGTGAGAGCTTTTTTGGCAAGAGTTATTCTGACAGCCCAAAGTATGTCTATGAATATCTGCAGAAGAATTATCCTGGTAAATATAAATTTGTATGGGTTATAGAGAATAAAAAGACCAGAATACCCTATAAGCATAAGAAGGTAAGAAGGTTCAGTATCCGATATTGCTATTATCTTGCCCGCTGTAAATACTATATTTTTAATAGTAGGCAGCCGGTATGGATAAAGAAAAGAAAAGGTAATGTATTCCTTCAGACCTGGCATGGAACACCTCTTAAGCGCCTAGTATTTGACCTAGAGGATATCAATTCAGCTACTCCTAGATATAAGAAACAGACTTACAAGCAATCAAGGTCCTGGGATTATCTTGTAGCTGCTAATAAATATTCAAGCGATATATTTAAAAGATGCTTTATATATGACAAGGTTATGCTGGAGACAGGCTATCCTAGAAATGATATATTACACTGGGATAATAAGGATGAGATAGCTAATGATTTAAGAGACAGACTTGGGATTCCTAAGGATAAGAAGACCATTCTATATGCCCCTACATGGAGAGATGACGAATACTATACCAAGGGTCAATACAAGTTCTCATTAAAACTTGACTTAAACCTTATGAAGGAAAAGTTGGGAGATGAGTATGTTATCCTACTTCGTACTCATTACTTTATTGCAGATTCTTTAGATGTTACCGGATTAGAGGGCTTTGCCTTTAATTTTAGTAAATACGATGATATATCTGAGCTCTATCTGATATCGGATTATTTGATAACAGATTACTCATCGGTCTTCTTTGATTATGCCAATTTAAAGAGGCCTATGCTATTCTACACATATGATCTAGAGAAATATAGAGATGTACTAAGGGGCTTCTATATAGATATAGAGGAGGAGCTACCGGGTCCTCTCTTATTTACCACGGAAGAAATTATAGATGCATTTAAAAACATGGATAAAATAACAAACAAATACAAGGAAAAGTACGAAGCTTTTTATGAGAAGTTCTGTGCCTGGGAGGACGGACAAGCCTCACGTAAGGTAGCAAATGCGGTGTTTAACTTACAGGACAAAAACAACTAATTATAATGGCCGTAAAGCTTAAGGAGGAAGATGGAGTGGATGAGCATTTACATGTAAGTATTATAATGCCTGTCTATAATGTGGAAAGGTATCTGAGGCAGTGCCTTGATAGTTTATTTTCCCAGACACTAAAAGAGATTGAGATAATTGCTGTTAATGATGGAAGTACAGATAATTGTCTTCAGATATTAGAGGAATACCAAAGAAAACATCCCCAAATCATGAGTGTATATACAACTGAGAATAGGGGAGTCAGTCATGCCAGAAATTATGGTATGAAGTATGCAAAGGGTGAATACATACTTTTTGTCGATAGCGATGATTATATCGAAAGTGATATGTGTGAGAAGCTTTATACCAAGGCGGCTACCGACAAGAATGATCTTGTTATATGCACCCGCTACAATGTATACGAGGATATGCGTTCAGGCTTTATAAGGCGTGATTTAATTAAGCTTGGGCATATTAATAGTAATTTTAATCTTTATGATAATCAATATGAGCTGGCCCATATACTCCCTTTTCCTTGGGATAAATTATTTAAGCGTGAGCTACTTATTGGCATGGAATTTCCTGAGAATATGAGATTTGAGGATCTTGTATTCGTATATAAGGTTGTAGTTAAGGCTAAGAACATCGGAATTGTTAATGAGCCACTTTATAATTATCGTAAGACCACTCAAGGTGGGTTCTTAAATACTTTTTCGCGGCAGACATTGGATATTATTAAAGCCTTTGAATTGGTATTTGATTATATGGAGAAAAACAATTACATGGATCACTACCATGATGAGCTTGAGTTCATATGTGCAAGACATTTTCTCTATAGATATATAACTCTGTTTAAAAATGAGAATAGGGGCAAGGGCAAGCTAGATATAAAGCTTGAGATTATTAACAAGACCCAGGATTTCCTTGATAGCAGGCTGCCTAATTGGCGAACTAATCATTATCTTTTGTACTCCTCAGGCTGGCTTAAGAAAAGGCTTCCTCTTTTTACGAAGCGTAAGAAGATGGTTCGTTTAACCAAAATACGTGAATATATGCCCAATAGACTATACGATTTCTTAAAGCGGGTTAGGAATTTTATGGCTAAGCTAAATAGATTTAGAAAGAGTAAGTCTAAGTTATCATTAATCAAGAAAAAGCTACCCATCATCTCTGTAATGTTAAAGAGAGGGCTGGTTTACTATACCCATCTATATGAAAAACTAAAGGTATTACCCAATGATATCTTGCTGGAATCTAAGCATGGAGAGGATATAGCTGGTAATATATTCGCAATACTTAAGGAGCTATCTAAGGATGTATATAAGAATTATAATGTAAAGTTGGCCGTAGTCCCAAGATACAAAGATTCATTTAGAAGACTTCTTGAGGGATACGGGATTAAGAATGTAGATATGATTGAGATATACTCAAAAGAATATCAGAGAGCCTTGGCATCAGCCAAGTATCTTATTACTGACACAAGCTTTCCCCCATATTTTATAAAGAAGCCTGATCAGATATATTTGAATACATGGCATGGAACGCCTCTTAAGGCCATGGGAAGAATAGTTCCTCATAGGGAGTATGCTCTGGGCAATATTCAGCGCAATTTCTTGATAGCAGACTATCTTCTCTTTCAAAATGATTTCTCAAGGGATGTGTTCTTACGGGATTATATGATTAAGGACATATATCCAGGAAATATTATGGTGTCTGGTTATCCAAGAAATTCAGCCCTACTTAATGATGCCCGTAGAGAGCTTATTAGAAAGGATTGTAATATCCTGGACAAGCAGGCCATAGTATATATGCCCACATGGAGAGGGCTTCTTCATCGTAAGCAGACTGATAAGCAGCTAAGACAGCTGGAAGGATTTTTTGCTGACATAGATAGTAAGCTTAGGGACTCAGATATATTCTATGTTAAGCTCCATCCATATATTAAGGATAAGTTGGATTTTACAGGCTATAGTCATATAAGAGAATTTCCAGCTAATTATGAGACCTATGATTTTCTATCTGCCACAGATGTACTGGTAACAGATTATTCAAGCATAATGTTTGACTATGGAGTAACCAAAAGAAAAATGATTCTTTTCACATATGATAGGGAGGAGTATCTACAAGATAGGGGACTGTATCTTGACTTAGAGGATTTGGGCCTACCTATAGCTGATACTGTAGATGAGCTTATTAAGGAACTGAAGGCAGACCAGAAAGAATATAGCTCCTTCTATGAGAGATTTTCTAGTAATGATTCTTTAGATGCTCCAGAAAAGATATGTGGGGAGCTTCTGAGAGATAGAGGTGGACTTAATAAGCTTAATCAGGATAAGAAACTAAAAAATCTAAAGGATAAAATCAACAAGAAAAAAGTTCTTATATTTATGAAGGGCTTTAAAGATGATAGCTTAAGTAGAAACAGAATAAATATGATCAATTCAATTGATAGGAATCGTTATGATGTATACGTATGCATGAAGTCCGATGAGATTAAGATGAATACTCACATGTTATCTATGCTTGATAAGGATGTATCCTATATGCCCCTTCTATATGAGGTGGGCTATAAGCGATCTGAGTATTTCAAAATCAAAGTAATGGGGCAACTATCAAAGAAGAAGGCATATCGTAAATGTGCTGATAGGGTTATGAGCCGGGAAAAGAGAAAATACTTTGGAGATGTGCATTTTGACTATGTGATACATCATTCCTGCCTAGATAATATGGTATGGCATCTATGTCGCTCAAGTGGAGATAGGATAGTTGCATCAGAGAATGTATCGAAGGTCTTAAGACTTAATGGGAATAATACTAGCTTAAAGGATGAAGGAGACTTGTCTGTGAACAATTTGCTTAATCATCTGGAAGGGAATGGAGACTAATATGAGAGTAGGCGTTATAACATTTCATAGTGCCAATAATTATGGTGCGGTACTACAGACCTGGGCATTGCAGAGAGTATTAAAGGACCTTAATCTTGATACAGGGGTTATAAATTATCATCCTGATATAATAGATGGTCTTTATGATCCTATGAAGCTTAAGAGGGGCCTTAGCCGCCATCTATTAAGAACCAAGCTTTATATAAGAAATAGAAAAAGTCTAGTAAGATATAAGAAATTTCAGAATTTCAGAAAGACTAATCTTAACCTAATTGGAGATTACAGGACCTATAAGGAGCTAAAAAATGCTAATCTTAAGCTAGGTGCTTATATAGTAGGAAGTGATCAGGTTTGGAATCCATCACACATAGGTGGGTTTAATCCAGCCTACTACCTGGATTTTGCTGAAGCTGGCAGCAGGAAAATATCCTATGCCGCAAGTTTAGGCAATGACTATATAGCCCCAAGGCATAGAGATGCCATAGGGAAGGCACTAGGGTCCTTTACCAGTATATCTGTTAGAGAAAGAAGCGTACAGCCAGCCATAAGTGAGCTAGCAGGAAAGCCAGTGGAGGTAGTTCTTGATCCTACGCTTTTGCTTAACAGAGAAGACTATGATGAGATTAAGGTAAAAAGTAATATTAAGCAGCCTTATATTCTAGTCTATTCAATAGAAAAAAATCCTCAGCTGATATCTCTTGCCAATAAGATGTCAGTGGCTTTAGGATTGCCTATTATACAAAGAAGGCCAGGTCAAGGTCTAATAAATCAGCTGGAGCCCTTTTATACTGCTGATGCAGGAGAATTTCTAGGGTTTGTAGAAGCAGCTGAGTATGTGATAACAAACTCCTTTCATGGTACTGTATTTTCTGTGCTATATGGCAAACCCTTTGTATCAATGCTCCATAGCGATACTGGTAAAAGGACAGAGGATCTACTAAAGGATCTTGGTCTATCATCACATATACTATATGATATAAAAGATTATAATAATTTTGGTATATTTAATATTGATAATATTGATGAAGTAAATAAGAATATAATGAGACTCAGAACAAGCTCCATGGATTTCATAAAAGCGTCACTGGGAATCTAAAACGGAAGGAAAAAGACATGAAAAACACATCTGGGCCTAAGGCACTTACAGAATACATCTTACATCTAAGTAAGGAGAAAGCGAATAAACCATTTTTTATACTCTTAGTACAGGGGCTCTTAGCAGGAATATATATATCTATAGGTGCTATTGCATATTTTAGGGTTGCGGCTTCAACTGCTGATCCGGGACTTGGCTCATTTCTTGGAGCCCTGGTCTTTCCCCTCGGAATAATTGCGGTACTTCTTATGCATGCGGAACTTTTCACCAGTGATTGCATGGTTATGACAGCTATATATGCAGGCAGAACTAGGATTTATAAGATATTTAGGATATTATTTATTATTATAGCTAATATTGTTGGTTGTGCATTTATTGCTTATATAACGAATGTGTCAGGTATTTTTAATGATGATGTTATGGCACTTGTTACAGCTACAGCAATGAAAAAGGCTTTTATGCCTTTTGGTAGGCTTTTAGTAAGTGCAGTATTATGCAATATAATAGTATGCACCGGTGTATGTCTGGCCTATAGTTGTCAAAATGAAATGGCTAAGATAACAGTCTTATGGCTGGCTATAGCTGCCTTTACCTTATCAGGAACCGAACACGTTATAGCCAATGCATATTATCTATTTACTGCTTATTTTGCTGGTGCTAATATAGCATTTTCAGATATAATATATAATTTGCTGGTGTCAGGTCTTGGTAATTTTATTGGAGGCGGAATAATAGTTTCAGGTGCGAATTATGTACTGGCATATAAGGATATATCATGATATTCTTTTGTCTTTAATAAAAAGCCGGTCCCCTATCATAAATATGACATGGGACCGGCTCTATTAATTATCTAACTAGAGCGGCATCTCTAGCTTTTTTCCATGAAGGTTTGGTGATAACCATTCAGTATTTTGTGGAAAGGGCTTCTTCTTGCCATCTTCTTTAACAGGGAATGGCCAGCATACTTGTTGCTTTTGTAATAGTTTTATACATAGATAGATAACGGATTTATCTGTGAACTCTTGGAACTCTTCTTCATTAAGCATCTTATCGATTTGTCTACCCTTCTCGTTGATGTCAGCGTCATATATTGCAGACCATTCGAGTTCGCAGTAAACGGGTTCATTGAAGATCTCAATATTTGATCTATCGGCTTCTCTAATATCCTTGCCCATTCTCTTTTCATCAAAATACCTTGCCACCATGGCCGGTGGATTAGGGGTAATATGAGGGTATGCACCACAAAATTCTACTTTAGTGTAGAATTTAAAAGGAACATGAACTGTTGTATCCTTAATTGTGCCGGATATTGTATTGTACTTTGAGCAGGTTTTAGCTGCATACTCTATATTTTTTCTAATATAGCCTTCAAAAAACACTTTGTTTGTGGAAGGGATATATCTACATTGTTGTAAGAATACTTGCTTCTCAATTCTTTTTATCTCGTAGGCAGGCTCATTCAATCTGATTTTAGCTTCAGAATCAATCTGAACTACAAATTCGGACAGAACTCTCGGTAGCTTGAAGTCTCCTCCGGGCCAAGGGTAGTTATCGGCACCTGGTAGGGTATCTGCCTGTAATACACGGGCATCACAATCTTTTTCACATTTGTTAGCATAGGTCTCATAACTTATGATTGTTGCTCCTTTAGCTTTATTATAGTTATCCATATTTCACCTCCGCATATTATAAGAAGCTTTTTTGCTTCCAATATATAATATGCATCAGTTTGAAAAATGTGTAGAATTATAGCATATAGTGTCGAAGTTTAAAACTTAACTGTATTGCTAAATATAGGCTAAAAAGGTTATAATATAAAAAGAAAATATATGATAGGAGTGTGCTATGGATAGCAATTGAATGCTAGGCTTTGAATAATCGTATAATATAACACATTGACTTTTTTTATGCTATAATTATAATTCAAGTCAGGATTTATTATTGCAATATAATAATAATACTAACTAAGAGAAAGAAAGGAGTTTACAATGAAAAGAGAAGCAAAAATGGTCATTGATAAAGACTTTAAGATTGATGAAATTGATAAGAATCTATACGGATCATTTATAGAGCACTTAGGAAGAGCAGTATATACTGGAATATATCAGCCAGATCATCCAACAGCTGATAAGGAAGGATTCCGTCAGGATGTAATAGATTTGGTAAAGGAGCTGCAGGTGCCAATCATACGTTATCCCGGTGGTAACTTTGTATCCAATTATTATTGGGAGGACGGTGTAGGTCCTAAGGATGAGAGGAAGGCAAGACTAGATTTAGCTTGGACTACATTGGAGCCCAATCTCTTCGGATTAAATGAATTTGTATCCTGGGCTAAGAAGGCTGAGACCGAGGTTATGATGGCTGTTAATCTAGGAACCAGAGGAGTTGCAGATGCATGTAATCTATTAGAATACTGTAATATAGATGCAAACAGCTATTATAGTAATATGCGCCGTGCTCACGGATATGAAAAGCCCTATGATATAAAGGTATGGTGTCTAGGTAATGAGATGGACGGACCATGGCAGGTAGGAGCTAAGACACCTAAGGAGTATGGTAGACTGGCAGAAGAGACCGCTAAGGCTATGAAGATGATTGACCCTACAATCAAGTTGGTTTCATGTGGTAGCTCAGGCATAGGTATGCCTACATTCCCAAAATGGGAGTCAATAACCCTAGAGCATACTTATGACTATGTAGATTATGTATCCCTGCATCAATATTATGATAATAAGGCTAATGATACATCAGATTATCTAGCAAAATCCATGGACATGGAGCAGTTTATAAAGAGTGTAATCGCTACCTGTGATTATGTAAAGGCCAAGAAGAGAAGTAAGAAAGAGCTTAAGCTAAGCTTTGATGAATGGAATGTATGGTATCATTCCAATGAAGCTGATGAAGAGCTTAAACAGAGAAAGCCATGGAGCCTGGCCCCTGGTCTTCTAGAGGATATCTATAATTTTGAGGATGCCTTACTGGTAGGACTTCTTCTAATTTCCCTTATGAAGCATGCTGATAGAGTTAAGATGGCATGTCTAGCACAGCTTGTAAATGTTATTGCACCTATCATGACTGATGAAAAGGGTGGCGCATGGAAGCAGACTATCTTCTATCCCTTCCTACATGCTTCTGTATATGGCCGTGGTATAGCACTTCAGCCTGTTATTCAGACATCAAAGCATGATACTTCTAACCATACTGATGTAACTGATGTGGAAGCTATAGCGGTATATAACCCTGAGAATGAAGAGGTTACTATCTTTGCGGTTAATCGTAATATAGACCATGATGTGATGTTTACATCTGATCTGCGTGGCTTTGAGGATTATAAAGTACTTGAGTACATTGTAATGGAAGGTCATGACATGAAGGCTGTTAATTCACTACTTAGCCAGAATGTTAAGCCTACAACAAAAACAGACTATGAGTTTGATAGTGGAATATTCACCACTAATATGAAGAATGCTTCATGGAATGTTATTAGATTTGGAAAATAAAAGATAAAATTATGGTCCTGTTTCATAAATAATAGGGGGTTAATACACTCCTTAGAAATTATGGAACAGGACCTTTTTTATTAAATAGGAAAGTTCGTCCTATTATATAAAAATAATAAAAAAGTTCTCCTATTAGAATATTACAAAAAAACGAAGTGATTATTGAATGTATAAGTGTACCCATGAATGTGAAAATATGCTATACTATGTAAGGAGTATTTGTAGAAGCTGAAGTATATGATTATACTAAAAGGAGCATGGCATGAACATAGCATATTTTTTGAAAACCAAGGGAGAGGTAGCATACCTCTATGATAGTTATACCCTGCGACAAGGGCTAGAAAAGATGCGTAACCACAGATATACAGCAATACCAGTATTATCTGATGACAATAAATATATTGGAACCATAAGCGAAGGTGATTTTCTATGGTTTTTAGTTGATGATAGGAAGGACCAACTTCTTAAGACAAATATGAAAAGTATTGAGGATATTAAGATAAGGGAAATTTTTAAGAAAGGAAAAAACCCCAGCGTGAGAATTACCGCAACCATGGATGAGATGCTTATGAAGGCTATGGATCAGAACTTTATCCCCGTGGTTGATGATAGAAATTATTTTATTGGGATAATTACTCGCAGGGATATAATGCGTTATATCAATTCTAAATTAACTGAGAATGATATCAAATGTGATATACCGGAGGATGAATATGTCAACTGAGGGAACTAACCTTGTATTAATAGGCATGCCTGGGGCAGGAAAAAGCACTGTAGGTGTTATATTGGCGAAGGTACTGGGTATGAATTTTATAGATTCTGATTTATTAATTCAAGAACAGGAAGGAAGGCTTCTAAAGGATATCATAAAAAAAGAAGGCTTACAGGGCTATATTGATATAGAGAATCAGGTCAATAGGGATATATCAGCAGAGAATACCGTAATTGCTACAGGAGGTAGTGTGGTATATTGTACCGAGGCTATGGAGCATTTTCGTGATAGGGCTACTGTAATCTATATAAAGCTTAGTTATGAAACCATAAGTAAAAGGCTTGGTAACATAAGACAGCGAGGTGTTGTACTTCGTGATGAGCAGACTCTGCTTGATTTATATAAGGAGCGAATACCCTTATACGAGAAGTATGCTCACATCACCATTGATGCAGAAGGGCTTGGGATAGAAGAGTTGATGGAGAGAATTTGCATGGAAATATCCTAACCATCATATAAGATAATGTTGGTTAGGATAGAGCCTTGCTTTATATTCTGAAATCATTCCAATCACAGCCTAATGCCAACAGTTGGACCACTTCCTCAAGTCCTACTCTGTCAATCGCATCAAATCTATTAAAAACAGGGCTGTCAATATCTAACACACCCACAACAGCATTATCAACAAAGATAGGTATTACTATTTCCGAGTTAGATGCACTGTCGCAGGCGATATGTCCCGGGAAAGCATGAACGTCCGGAACCACCTGAGTTTTACCTTGTGCTACAGCTGTTCCACATACTCCCTTTCCTATGGGGATATGAATACAGGCGGGCTTTCCCTGGAATGGTCCTAATAGAAGCTCTCCATCATTAATCAGATAAAAGCCCACCCAGTTAATATCAGTGAGGGCAAGGTTAAGTAAAGCTGAGGCATTACTTAGGTTAGGTATTACATGGCTTTCACCCTCAAGTAAGGAATTTAGTTGTGTATGTATCAGCTCATAGCTTTCCTGTTTATCTTTGGGATATATATTATTTTCATCAATTTGCTTGTGATTATTCTTCATATTCTTAGCATTCCCTTCTATTATATCTTTTAATTTCCTAAATCTATCTCTGATTATAGACTTATAATTGTATTATTTCAATAAGTACCATATAATAATGTATCAATGCTTTTCTAGGTATTTTATTCAAAAAGATTGAAAGGTAATTGGAAATCATTTATTATGTAATAGGATAGGAGATCTTATGAAAATATTAGTAGATGCAGATGCATGTCCTGTAAAAGGTATAATTGAAGAGGTTGCAAAAGAGTATAATATACCTGTATATTTGTTTGTGGATACCAGCCATATACTGTCATCTGACTACAGTAAGATTATAGTTGTGAGTAAGGCTCCTGATGCAGTTGATTTTGCCCTTTTTAACCATACGCAAAAGGGAGATATTATAGTTACTCAGGATTATGGTGTGGCTGCTATGGCACTGGGGAAGGGAGCTTATGCAATCCATCATAATGGCAGAGAGTATTTGGATAAGAATATAGACCAGATGCTTATGGAAAGACATATGGCTAAGAAGGTACGTATGGCAGGAGGACGCATAAAGGGAAATACTAAAAAGCGTTCATGCCAAGAGGATGAAAGGTTTCGCAGCTCTTTTTATAGGCTGTGTAATAAAGCAATAAATGACAATTTACTATAGGCGGAGGATTTATGCTAAAACTAGCTAGATATTTAAAATACTTTAAAAAGGAAGTAAC
>JAAYPG010000156.1 GCA_012519905.1 Clostridiales bacterium
AAAAATGTAAACCTTAGTATAAATGAAGGTGAAATGGTGGCTGTAATGGGTCCTTCAGGCTCAGGTAAATCAACACTTCTTTATACTGTATCAGGGATGGATAATATAACTGCTGGAAAGGTTATCTTTAACGGTAAAAATATTAAAGAGTTAGATTCTAATGAATTGGCAGATCTAAGGCTTGATGATATGGGATTTATCTTTCAGCAGATGTATATGCTTAAGAATCTGACGGTTCTTGACAATATAATTCTTCCTGCTTGCCAATCCAAGAAATTTGCTGAGAGCAGAAAGGAGACTATGCACAGGGGGCAGGATCTTATGCGAAAGCTGGGGATAATTGAGATTGCTGATAATGACATTACTGAAATTTCAGGAGGCCAGCTCCAGCGAGCATGTATCTGTAGAAGTATGATTAATAAACCTAAGATGATTTTTGCAGATGAGCCAACAGGGGCCCTAAACCGTACCGCATCTGATGAAGTTATGGCTGAATTAATCAAGATAAACCAAGAAGGAACCACAATCATGCTGGTAACCCATGATGTTAAAGTCGCCTCCAGGTGTTCAAGAGTATTGTATATTGTTGACGGAAATATTAAGGGAGAGTATAATTTAGATAATGATGGAAATAACATGCGATTGGCAGAGCGTGAGAGGTCGCTTAACAACTGGCTTATGGAAATGGGTTGGTAGATAGGACGTGGTCTTATATGACGGATATACTCATAGTTGAGGATAATAAAGAATTAGGTAGTCTGCTACGGGACTTTTTATTGGCAGAGGGGTATAGTGTAATATTGGCAATGAGCGGTGAGGAAGCATTAGAATGCTTTAATTCTCAGACCATACGGCTAATAGTATTGGATATAATGCTTCCTGGAATGGATGGCTTTGAAGTATGTAGCATAATTAGAGAAGAATATAACACACCTATCATAGTGGTAAGTGCTAAAGTAGGGAAAGAGGACAAGCTGAATGGTCTACTGCTTGGTGCAGATGATTATATTGAAAAGCCTTATGATATAGATATATTATTAGCTAAAATTAAGGGTGTTTTTAAGAGAAACTATAATAGCGATATACTGACTGACGGAAATATAAGGATTGATAAAATAAAGAGTACTGCTTACTGCAATGATAAGGAGCTATCTCTGACCACTAAGGAGTTTAACCTACTGCTTCTTTTAGTTGAAAACAAGGGGCGAGTGCTTAAAAAAGACTGGATTTTTAATAAGATATGGGGCTTTGATAGTTTTAGTGAGCCTCAGACATTAACTGTACATATTAAATGGCTCCGAGAAAAGATAGAGAAGGATCCTAAAAATCCTCAAAGACTACTAACTGTTTGGGGTGTGGGCTACCGCTTTGAATAAACCATCTATTAATGAGGACTTAAGAAATAAGTTGAAGGGGTTTACCTATGAAGAAGTTGAATCGGGTAATTGCAATAGTTGTTATAATATTTCTTGCTGTCACAGTCTGTGCCAATTATTTTGTTTTATCAACTGGATCTAATGATGAAAAGCGAATCTATAGGGTTGAAATAAATCGCATACAGAATGAAATAGAAGAAGCTGGAATGGACAGTATTAATCTTGATAAATATAGTTGTATTAGTAAGCTAACTCTCCTAGAAAATCAAGGAGAGTTAACTAATACAGCTTTTTTTGAGGGTGATGGGAGTGATTATGCAATTAGGTGGATATCTGGTGACTACTACCGTTTTGACTATGAGACTCAGAATAATAATATCTACAAGACCGTAAATATAGGGATAAACATCTTTATTGGCATACTATTCGTTATTGTTATAGCTGTTTTTTTATATATAAAATACAAGTTAATTAAGCCATTTCATACGATTAAGAATATCCCCTACGAGCTCTCAAAGGGCAACTTAAGCGTTGGATTAAAGCAGAGTAAAAGTCGTTATTTTGATAAGTTTGTATGGGGGCTTGATATGTTACGAGAAAAATTAGAGGAACAAAAGCAAAAGGACCTTGATATGCAAAAGGAAAAGAAAACTCTTGTGCTATCCTTATCCCATGACATAAAGACTCCATTAAGTGCCATAAAGCTATATTCAAAGGCTTTAATAAAAAATTTATACGATAATAAGGAAAAGAGGATTGAAGCAGCGCAAAGCATTAATGATTTGGCAGACGAGATAGAAAACTATGTTACAGACATTATAAAGGCTTCAAGTGATGATTTTCTAAATTTGGAGGTTAATAATGGGGAGTTTTATCTGGAAGACCTTATAAATAAGGTAAAGGCCTACTACTCGGAAAAGCTAGAAGTCCATAAGATTGAATTCCATATAGATAAATATAGCAACTGTTTAATCAAAGGTGATTTAGACAGAGCGGTAGAAGTTATTCAAAACATTATGGAAAATGCTATAAAATACGGAGATGGAAGGAAGATTACCATTAGAATAGGAAATGAAGAGGATTGCCGTCTAGTTACTGTCACCAATAGTGGTTGCTCTTTATCAAAAAACGAACTTCCATATATGTTCAATAGCTTCTGGAGAGGTTCTAATACAGGTAATAACAGTGGTAGTGGTCTAGGCTTATATATATGTCGAAGTCTTATGCTGAAAATGAATGGTGATATCTTTGCTGAGTGTAAGGACCATGAAATGGAGCTGACGGCTGTATTTCGGATGATGTAGTCCCCTGTAGGGAAGGTGTTCCCAGATGCTTTATCTTGTAGAATATTTAGGTCTAGAAGTAGAAAAATAGAGTTTCACCTATCTGCAATTTGTGATAGCTAATTGATAGTCAATTATAAAGCAGATAAGTGAAACTCTTATTATTGTAATCCCTTTTTAATAGTTTACAGTCCAGAGACCTCATTCATATTTTTTACGGCTGTAGATAGCATCAGCTTGATGCGGTTTAGCTGGTTAACCTCACTGGCACCAGGATCATAGTCGATTGCGACAATATTTGCCTCGGGATGCTGCCTTCTTAGCTCCTTTATAACGCCCTTACCAACTATATGGTTGGGTAGGCATGCAAAGGGCTGTGTACATACTATGTTATAAACTCCGCTATGCAAAAGCTCTAGCATCTCTCCGGTTAAAAACCAGCCCTCACCGGTTTGATTGCCCAGGGATACCACATCCTCCGCATAAGCTGCCAGCTTCTTTATATGCACAGGAGGATCAAAGCGCTTACTTTTCTTAAAGGATTTGACTGCCTCCTTACGGAGTGCTTCCAAAGCCCATATTACTATATTTGATATAAAAGCACCTTTTTTGCTCTTGCCAAGATATCTTGCTTTGAAGTTGTTATTATAAGCACAATAACTAAGAAAATCTAACAAATCAGGCATGACGGCTTCCGCACCTTCTGCCTCCAAGAGATCAACTAGATAATTATTGGCTGATGGTAGGAATTTTACAAGTATTTCACCTACAATACCTACCTTAGGTTTTTGCATATCTTCATGTATGGGAAGATTATCAAAGTCCTTGATGATTCCCCTTATATTTTTCTTGTATTCTCTCCACTTACCCTTTTCCAGAGATTTAATACACTTATCACGCCATTTTGCATGAAGGGCATTGGCAGAGCCAGGAACCTTCTCGTAAGGACGTGTCTTGTAAAGTACACGCATAAAGATATCGCCGTATACCAGAGCCTGCATAGCAGAAAGCAAAAGCCTAGGAGTGATCTTTAAGCCTGGATTTTTCTCTAAGCCTGACGCACTTAAGGAGATAACTGGTATCTGCGCCATATCGGCCTTCTCAAGGGCCCTTCTAATAAAACCTATATAATTTGTTGCTCGGCATCCACCGCCCGTCTGAGTAATCATGACTGCAACTCTGTTCAGGTCATATTTACCAGAAAGAAGTGCATCCATAATCTGTCCTACAACCATCAGCGATGGATAGCAAGCATCATTGTTAACATATTGTAAGCCTACATCTACTGAGCGGCGGTTGTCATTGGGAAGGACTACCACATTATAGCCCCCATATCTTAGGGCAGGCTCTAATAGTTCAAAGTGAATAGGAGACATCTGTGGAGCCAGGATGGTATAGTTATCCTTCATATCCTCTGTAAATATGGCTCTATGATAGGCAGAGGATACGGGCTCAGCCTTATATCCCTTGCTTTCTCTTTCCTTTACTGCAGATAGCAGTGAACGGATACGGATTCTTGCTGCCCCCAGATTATTGACCTCATCTATCTTTAATACAGTATATATTTTACCTGAATCCGATAGGATATCATTTACCTGATCTGTGGTTACAGCATCTAGACCGCAGCCAAATGAAAACAGCTGTATAAGCTCGAGATTGGCCTGGGTGCGCACATAGGACGCTGCTGCATATAGCCTAGAATGATACATCCACTGGTCCACTACGATGGTAGGGCGGTCTATTTGACCTAGGTGGGAGATAGAATCTTCAGTTAATACGGCCACTCCAAAGGAGTTAATCATTTCAGGTATTCCATGATTAATCTCAGGGTCTATATGGTAGGGTCTGCCTGCAAGTACAATACCCTTTCTGCCAGAAGCCCGAAGATATGCTAGGGTTTCCTCGCCCTTCTTTCTAATATCATCCCTGGCCTTGGCCAGTTCATCCCAGGCAGCCTTACATGCATTCTTTATTTCTTTCTTTGGGATAGCTTTTTCTGTGAATATCTCTACTAATCGATTAGATAGTATTTCTTCGCTTTCAAAGGAAAGAAAATGGTTGGCAAACTCTATGGATGAATCTCTAAGCTCCTCCACATTATTCTTTATGTTTTCAGGATAAGAGGTAACAATAGGGCAGTTGTAATGATTATTTGCACCTGGAACCTCTTTTCTTTCATATGGAATACTAGGATAGAAGATATATTTGATTCCCCTATCAATTAGCCACTTAACATGTCCATGAACCAGCTTGGCAGGATAGCATTCTGACTCACTGGGGATTGATTCGATACCCAGCTCATAGATCTTCCTGCTAGAAGTAGGTGATAATTCTACATGGTATCCAAGCTTAGTGAAAAATGTATGCCAGAAGGGGTAGTTCTCATACATATTAAGCACTCTGGGGATACCAACCGTACCACGGAGAGCCTCATCCTCAGGAAGAACAGGATAGTTAAAGTAACGGTCCATCTTATAATCATATAGATTTGGTACGTTATCCACGTTCTTTTCCTTACCTATACCCCGTTCACATCTATTACCTGATATGAAGCGTCTACCACCAGTAAATTTATTAATGGTAAGTGTACAGTTATTGGTACATTTTCCACAACGGGCAAGGGAGGTCTCGAATTTAAGCTCATTTATCTGGTCTATGGTAAGCATGGTGCTTTCTTCACCATTATAATGTTCTCTTGCAATCAGGGCTGCTCCAAAAGCTCCCATAATACCAGCTATATCGGGGCGTACAGCCTCGCAACCGGAAATAATCTCAAAGCTTCTTAGAACTGCGTCATTATAAAAGGTTCCTCCCTGGACCACCATCTTTTTACCCAGATCCTTAGGATTGGTAATCTTTATTACCTTATATAGAGCATTCTTAATAACTGAGTAGGCAAGGCCTGCTGAAATATCGGCAACCGTTGCTCCCTCTTTCTGCGCCTGCTTAACCTTTGAGTTCATGAATACGGTACACCTGGTACCCAGATCTATGGGGTTCTTGGCATATAGGGCTACCTTGGCAAAATCCTCAACCTCATAGTTAAGGGATTTGGCGAAGGTCTCTATAAAGGAACCACAGCCTGAGGAACATGCCTCGTTAAGAAGAACATTATCAACGGAATTGTTCTTAATCTTAATGCATTTCATATCCTGGCCACCAATATCAAGGATGCAGTCAACATCTGGTTCAAAGAAGGCGGCGGCATGGTAATGAGCCACTGTCTCCACTTCTCCCTCATCTAGTACCAGAGCAGCCTTAATTAAGGCTTCTCCATATCCGGTGGAGCAGGAGCGTACTATTTTTACACCATCAGGAAGTAGTTCGTATATTTCCTTAAGAGACTTAATTGTAGTCTTTAGAGGACTTCCGTTGTTATTGCTATAGAAGGAGTATAGAAGGGATCCGTCCTCACCAACCAAGGCTACCTTTGTCGTGGTTGAGCCTGCATCTATGCCTAAGAAGCAATTCCCCTTATATTCACTGAGATTCCCCTTTTTTACTGTATGTACAGAATGCTTCTTTATAAATTCATCGTACTCAGCCTCGTCCTTAAATAAGGGCTTCATCCTGTGGACTTCAAAATCCATCTTAATTCCTTGGGACAGCTTCTTATGAAGAGATGAAAGTGTTCTGCTATCTTCCTTTGAATTCATAGCCGCTCCGATGGCAGCAAATAGATGTGAATTTTCAGGAGATATAATCTGCTCATCAGTAAGTTTGAGAGTACGGATGAATGCATTTCTTAGTTCGTTAAGAAAATGCAAGGGACCACCTAGGAAGGCTATATTACCTCTAATCGGCTTTCCGCATGCAAGTCCGCTTATGGTCTGATTTACCACTGCCTGGAATATAGAAGCAGCTAAGTCGGGCTTGGTTGCTCCTTCATTAATTAGGGGCTGAATATCAGATTTTGCAAAGACGCCACAGCGGGCGGCAATGGGATAGATTGCCTTATAATCCTTGGCATATTCATTTAGTCCTGCCGCGTCAGTCTTTAGTAGGCTTGCCATCTGATCGATAAAGGAACCGGTACCACCAGCGCATATACCATTCATTCTCTGTTCAACACCATTGGAGAAATATATGATTTTGGCATCCTCACCGCCAAGCTCTATAGCTACATCAGTTTGAGGAGCATAGTCCTGCAAGGATGTGGCAACGGCTATAACCTCTTGTACAAAAGGTACTTCCAAGTGCTTAGATATAGTTAAGCCACCAGAGCCAGTAATAACAGGCCTTATAGACAGATCGCCTAGGGCCTCCTCGGCCTTTATTATTAATGAAGCTAGGGTTTCTTGAATATTTGCATAATGTCTTTCGTAATCTGAAAACAGCAACTCCTTCTTATCATTTATAAGGACAATCTTAACTGTAGTTGAACCTATATCAATACCTAAAGAAAAATTATTGCTCATCTAAACTTACTCCTTTATTTTCGAACAGGGATAATAGCTTAAAAAATATCTAACTATTCCCAAAAAAGTCAATTTCATATATTATACGATACATGATTATTAAGTTCAACATCCTAATTATTAGAAATGTTTTGAACAAATAAAGCTATGGTTAAACATTTATAAATTATATCATACAATTCAACCTGCTATTATATTATGCAAATGTCGGAAATTTGCTAAAGAAATCGTATTTTGCCTTTTAGCAAATTCAAGATTCTTTAGAGTCCCACTTGCATGATTATTGAATATAATGGTACTAATCAATGTAGTAATCTGTTAGTGAAGGAGAAGAAGACGTCTTGTTCTGTTTATTTTATGAAGTAAAACAAGGAGATACACTATACTCAATAAGTAGAAGCTATAATGTGGAGTTAAATGCTATAATAAGGGCAAATCCCTTCATCAATGTATATAATCTTCAGATAGGGGATGTACTCTGCCTACCCTGCGTTCCTCAAAATAAATATGCTCATTTTACCACCTATCTAATTGAAGAAGGGGACACCTTAGGGAGCGTGGTTGAGAAGCATGAAATTAATTTAGCAGACCTACTGGAGATAAATGATATATATTCTATAAGTCTTATGCCTGGTAGTACCCTGTCAGTTCCTATAGTTGGAGAAGGAGAGAGTGGCCTTAGCCTGTAATTGAATGGTCAATATAACAAAACTGTGAGGTGATTGGTAAACACCTCCTTTTTTGTGTGATAGAAAAGTTCTTTTGTTTGACAAAGGATATATAAAAACTTATAATTAATTTGAATTTTCACACTATATTGACGGAATGGAGATCTATATGAAGTTTATTCAACTATTAGAAAAGAAATTTGGTAAGTACACAATACGAAACCTTATGAAGTATGTTATAGCATTGTATGTAGTAGGGCTTCTGATATATACTTTTAATCCTTCTGCATATAATCTGCTAGGATTAGATATCGATAAGGTGTTAAGGGGGCAGGTATGGAGACTGGTCACCTTTTTGATTCCTTATGTAACCATGGGGGAAATATTTTTCGTATTTATAAAGGCATATGTATTTTATTTGATAGGAAACTCTCTAGAGAATGCCTGGGGCTCTTTTAGGCTTAATCTCTACTTCTTTTCGGCAGTTATTTTTAATATAATTGCAGCCTTTATTATCTATGGCATTTTCCGCATAAATATATTAGGTGGTTATATGCTTGTAGTTACTTCGCCACTGGATCTTATATATAGCTCTATGTTTTTTGCCTTTGCGGCCCTATACCCCAACACTCAGTTTTTGATTTACTTTATTATTCCAGTGAAGGTTAAGTATTTGGCTTATATTAGTGGAGCTTTTTATCTATATAATATATATAATTTCATTGCGCTCGGATTTTATTTTGGAGTAATTCCTATTCTGGTATCCCTAGCAAATTTCCTTATTTTCTTTTTTGCAAGCAGGAATTACAGAAGGATTTCTCCAAGGGAAATTGAAAGAAGGGCAAGATTTCGCAGGCAGATGAATGAGGGAAGACGACAGGGCAATGTTACAGAATTTAAGGGGCGTAATGTTATCACAAGACATAAATGCGCTGTCTGTGGCAGAACAGAATTAGATGATGATGATTTAGAGTTTAGATTCTGTTCAAAATGTGACGGTAATTACGAATATTGTATGGAACATTTATTTACACATAGCCATGTTGGTGATAAAGAGTAGTAGTGACCGGCAGTTCATAATTAAATAACAAATACAGGAAGGTTTCTTATGAGCAAGAATTTGAAAAGCATATATAACAATATAATTAAAGATAAAAATCCTCAGGAAAACATACCCGAATTTCTTGGGATGGCAACAGAAAAATATAATACCTATGCAACTGTTAGACTGGCATTGCACTATTATACCTCTTATGAAATTTATTGGGATGAAGGGGAGAATTGGTCAGCTATACTGCATGATTATATTAAGAAGATAAATTCTGTTGTTTCTAATGGACTACTAGGGTTAAAGTATAGGGAAGATCTGGACCAATATATCAAGCAGATTGATGAAATTCGCCAAGGGATTACAGAAGGTATGGAAAAGGTAACTCTTTATGCGGATTTGATTGAAATATTCGAGTATGCCCTTAATCGAGTAGAATACAGATTTAATGAAATGCAAGAATTAGAAGACGATGAGGAAATTGCCAAGGAAGTCTTACGCTTTATCTTTGATGGTGAGGACAATTTGCTTATTAATGAAAGAATAAAGGATGTTATTGGTCAATTACCGGTTCGTATAACAAAGCAAAAGTACTATGATTATATAAGTGACAGTCTTAATGAACTAATGGGAGCCAGCAAGGATGTATTAGATACTTATATATATTTTATAAGAGGCTGTGCTATGCTGGATCTTTCCCAGGATATGAAGGAAGCCTATCCTGAACTTTGGGAGAAGAAGGAGAAGCTTGAGCAGCTTGATTTTAGAGCTATAAGCAGGGAAGAATTCCAAGCAGCAAGCCAGTTGCTGCAGGAGACAGTAGAGCTTTTAGAGGTAGAGTCTACAGCTTTCTATGTACTTATTGATCTGGTTAACGAATTATATACACTATTGCTATGTGCTCCATATATAGGTCAGGTTTCAGAAGTAGAAAATCAGCAAAGGGAGGCAGCCCTTTATATTATTAAATCTATAAATAATGCATTTTCTAAGGACAAGCAGGAGGAAGCCAGTACTGAGATCCTGAGTAGATTTGAGCTTATTGAAGGTATCCAGGAGGATATGGAGTTCGATATAATGAGCTATGAAGACGGTCTATATCATATAGATAAAAACTATGCTAATCTAGTGGAAAGCATGGGTAAAGCAGAAATAATGAAATCACTGCTGATTATTAAGGACCTTCACAGTGCTAGTAAGTTTATAGACCTTGATAACAAGAGTTCAGACAAGCCTGTGGATAAGGAAGAGCTTAGGCAAGAGATAGATAAACTTATTAAGGAGCTTGATGAAAGATTTAAGGGTTCTGATCGCATGATCACCAGAGCAATCATGGCTAATACAATGAATAAAATCCCCGTATTCTTTAACAACCATACTGAGGTTATGGACTATGTTCTCTATTCTTTGAATAAGTGTACGGACATGGCCGAAAAATATGCAGCCATGGAGATTATTTATAGTATGATGGAAGAATGATCTTGTATTACATATGGTAATTTGTGGAATACTAGAGATGAATACTTAATTAAGTGGATTGGCTTGGAGGGATAGGTATGATACAATGGACTTCAAGAGTATATGTCGGTGAAGGCCTTAGAAAAAAAAAGGACAAAGTCATTGCTTCGATTAATAAGAGAAGAATTACTCATGACATATATTGCATAGCTTTTGCCTCTCAGCCAGACAACCTCTTTGATATTATGAATGCAAATGAGCTTTTATGGCCCCATTATCAGAAGATGGATATAAGGATACTGGGACTGGCAAAGGGCAAGGATGAGGCATTAAATCTTGTCAAGGATATGCTTATGGAGATATATAACAATACTGGTGCCTTTGGTGTAAGAGAATATTTTATTTGATTTTAGATTAAATGCAAGTTTTACTTTTAAGTTGTGGGGACATGTAACATATAATAAGAGAATAGGCGGTAGATGGATAGACTATGTTATCCGTAATCTTACTCATAATTAAAATAATAGGCATTGCTTTATTAGTATTGCTAAGCATACTAATCCTTATGGTGCTTGCTATCTTAATTGTGCCTATACGATATAGGGTTAGGGTTGAACATGGAGATAGCTTGGAACTCGACGCAGGAGTAAGCTGGCTTTTACATTTGGTCCATGGTCGGGTTAGCCAATCGGCTAGTAATCGAAGAATATGGATAAGGATTATGGGAATTTTAGTATATGACAGCTTGCGGCCTCCAAAGAAAAGAAAAACTAATTCCAATAGAAGAAAAGCCGCTAGAAGAAAAGCAGGTATGAAACATAGTAATACCGATAGTAATAAAAATAAAGCCAGCCATATAGTTGGTGATAAGAGTAAAAACATAAATAGAATAGAAAATAGTGATATAAATAGTAATACAAGTATAGATAAGATAAGTAATGATGATATAAAGAATCATGATATTGTGAATAATGAATTAAAGAACAGTGATATAAAGAACAGTGACATAAAGAATAATGAAGTAGAGAATAATAACTTAAATAATAGGAACATAGAGCATGATGATGAAGAACAGGAAGAGGTTAATCCTGGTAATAAGCTAGTAAGATTATATAAGAAAATAAAGCTTAAAATCATAAACTTTTTTTCTAGAATTATAAATAAACTCAAGGGAATAATTCACAAACTTGTAAATATAAAGAACAAGGGACGCCTTATACTTGATTTTATTAACGATGATATTAACAAATCAGGTTTTCGTTTTACCTTTGAAAGCCTAAAAAAATTACTAAAGCATATATTGCCCAGAAAATTAGAGTCAAGACTTATATTTGGCACCGGTGATCCATGTAGCACGGGGCAACTTCTCGGAGTATTTGCATTTTTATATAGTTTTTATGGTGACAATCTTCAGATTACTCCTGATTTTGAGAATAAGGTTTTTAAAGGCAGTCATTATGCAAGAGGAAGAATAAGAATAGGGACACTACTAATAATAGTAATTAAACTATTATTGGATAAGAGATTTAAGGATTTAAAGACGAATTATCAATTGTTAAAGGAGGCGTTATGATGTCTGAGAATAATTTCAATTCAACAGTAGAATCTTTATTTAAAGGAATGGACAGCTTTTTAACTACAAAGACAGTAGTTGGAGATGCAGTTAGGTTTGATGATGGTACTATAATTTTACCACTAGTCGAGGTTAGCTTTGGAGTAGGGGCGGGAGCCTTTGCCGGAGATAAAAAGAACAATGCAGGAGGCGGCTTAGGCGGTAAGATTATACCTAGCTCTGTACTTGTTATTCAAAACGGATCATCCAAGGTCGTTAATGTTAAAGAAAAGGATAGTATGAGTAAAATTCTTGATATGGTTCCGGATGTAATTAATAAGTTTACCAAGAACTCCAAGAATAAGAATGATATAGATGTTGATGAGAAAATAAAAGCGGCTATGGAGCATAGCTCAGATGCTGAGTAAAAAAGATGAAAATATATTGATTAGTTCATGCCTTATGGGTTTATACTGTAGGTATAACGGTGAGCTGGTTCAAGTCAAGAACATAAAAGCTTTGATGAATAAATACCATCTTATTCCCATATGTCCTGAAATTATGGGAGGAATGGGAACGCCACGTAACCCTTCAGAAAGAAAGGGAAGTAAAGTATTTGATAGTTCCGGTAAGGATGTGACTGAGTATTTTGAAATGGGAGCCAGTGAAACTCTAAAGCTAGCAAAGCTTTATAACTGCAAATATGCCATATTGAAGGAAAGAAGCCCTTCATGCGGTTATGGCAAAATCTATGATGGCAACTTTACGGGTAAGCTAATAATAGGTAATGGTGTAACTGCAGACCTTTTGTCTGCAAATGGCATAAAAGTATTAGGGGAAACTCAAATAGATGATTTATTAAGCTTATAGATGAGACTTAGATCTAATAAAAAACTGCTTGCATTATAAGTCATATTCTGATAAAATAAATGTGTTTGTTAGGTCAAATAGGCCTAAACTCTTACCTAAGGAGGTGCTCTTGATGGCTAAATGTTCAGTATGTGATAAAGGTGCTCACTTCGGAATAGCTGTGAGTCATTCTCATAGAAGATCAAATAAGATGTGGAAACCCAATATTAAGTCTGTAAAAGTTAAAGTTAACGGTGCAGCAAGAAAAATGTATGTTTGTACTTCCTGTCTTAGATCCGGAAAAGTAGAACGCGCATAAAAATCAACAGTGGGTGTCAGGGGGATCTTGACACCCGATTTTTTCATGTAATAGAGGAGTTTGTCCTATTACATTATTTGTTCATCAAAGAAAATTGACCTATTAAACGGAAAAATTGGCAATGCAATGTTTAGTTGCAGAATAAATTATAGCCCAGCAAAAGACATAAAATAATTATACAGATTGCTAATATTCCATTAGTAATAAATAGCATTATTGTCATGCCGATAGCAATCCAGAACAAGATAAACCCGATCATTCTCTTTATTTTAATCACTTCCATAGCATATGAATATATTATATAATATGCAGGAAGTCATTGTGTTATCTCATAATGTGGTCTTGTAATGCAGCCTTATATAGTTGGATTATCTGACAAGTGCCTGCTACCACATATAATCGTTGTTTATTGGCAGAATGGAGGTATAGTATGAAAGGACATGTGAATACAGACATCGGAGAAATATTAATTGATAATGAAGTGTTGGCACAATATGCTGGAGCTTCTGCAGTAGAGTGCTTTGGTGTTGTAGGTATGGCTTCTATAAATATGAAGGACGGCATTGTTAAACTGTTAAAGAGAGACAATTTAAGCCATGGAGTAAATGTTACTATTGAAGATAATAAAATCACGATTGATCTGCATATTATAGTCTCCTATGGGGTTAGCATTTCAGCAGTTGCTGATAATTTAATCAGTAATGTCAAATATAATGTGGAGGAATTCTCAGGTATTGAGGTCAAGAAGATCAACATATTCGTAGAAGGAGTCAGAGTTATAGACTGACGCTGGGAAGACTGCATTTAAGGAGGAAAAATCAGTGATTGTTAAAACGATAGATGCAAAAACATTTAAAAAAATGTTTCTTGCTGGAGCAGCATGTATAGAAGCTAAAAAAGAATATATTAATGAACTTAATGTATTCCCAGTACCTGATGGTGATACTGGTACGAATATGACATTGACTATCATGTCAGCTGTCAAGGAGGTAAACAGTCTAAGCGATCCTTCCATTGAAGAACTAGCAAAGGCAATTTCAGGTGGTTCACTTCGTGGAGCTAGAGGAAATTCTGGAGTAATCCTATCACAGCTGTTCAGAGGATTTACTAAGGAGATTAGAGATTATAAGGAGCTTAATGCTACTGTAATTACCAATGGCTTAATGAAAGCAGTGGAGACTGCCTATAGGGCTGTTATGAAGCCTAAGGAAGGCACAATCCTTACTGTTGCCAAGGGTGCGGCTGAAAAAGCAGCTCAGCTTGTTCTAGAGACTGACGATCTAGTTTATTTTAGTAGGGAAGTTATAGAACATATGGAAAAGGTACTAGAGATGACTCCTGAGCTACTTCCTGTGCTAAAGGAAGCTGGAGTAGTCGATTCTGGCGGACAGGGATTATTAGAGATTGTTAAGGGAGCTTATGATGCTCTATTAGGTAAAGAAATATCCCCAATAAGTATTGCTAAAGAAGAAAGTACATCAAGCGGAATCAACATGGAGAGGCTTGCTTTAGAAGATATTAAATTTGGTTATTGTACCGAATTTATCATAATGGTAGAAAAAGAATATAATGAAAAGACTGAGATAGATTTTAAAAAATATTTGGAAACAATCGGTGATTCTATAGTAGTCGTATCGGATGATGACATTGTCAAGGTGCATGTACATACGAACGACCCAGGCTTAGCAATACAAAGGGCATTAACGTATGGATCACTGACTAATATGAAGATAGACAATATGCGGGAAGAGCATAATGAAAGGGTAATTAAGGATGCACAAAAGGCTGCCGCAGAGGCTAAGACTTCAAAGGATAAGCCTAAAGAGCAAAAACCAAGAAAGAAGGCTGGATTTATAGCTGTATCCATGGGAGAGGGATTGGGTGAAATCTTCACCGGACTAGGAGTTGACTACCTAATTGAAGGTGGTCAGACCATGAATCCCAGTACAGAGGATATGCTAAATGCCATTAATGAGGTTAATGCTGATACAATCTTTATATTGCCTAATAATAGTAATATAATACTTACTGCAGAACAGGCAAAGCAGTTAACCGAAGATAAGAATATTGTTGTAATTCCTTCAAAGAATGTTCCTCAGGGAATAACAGCAGTAATTAATTTTGTATATGATAAATCTCCCGAGGAGAATGCAGAAAGAATGACCGGGGATATGAACAAGGTGAAATCAGGTCAGGTGACCTACGCTGTTCGCGATACCAGTATTGATGGTAGAGAGATTAAACAGGGTAATATTATGGGAATTGGAGACAAGACAATTATGTCTGTGGGTGAAGATGTAAGAAGCACCACAATCTCACTTGTACAAAGCCTTGTAGATGACGAATCTGAATTAATTAGTCTCTACTATGGAGAGGAAATTAATGAAGAAGAGGCAAATGCAGTTGCTGATGAGCTAATGGATCTATATCCAGATTTGGATGTTGAGGTTCATTACGGTGGCCAGCCAATTTATTATTATCTCTTATCAGTTGAATAGTGTTGGTAAACTAAAGAAAAAGGATTAAATAAGTGGTTCGCTCATTGACGAGCCACTTTTTATCTTATAATTGTAAAGTTCTTTCTATAGTGCATTGTGAATTATAAGGAAAAGTAGGAGGATGAAAATGGACAAAACGCCAAGAGCGGGAGAAATTTTTTATCTTACTAAGGACAAGCCCTATCAAATCATTACAATGGGAATACATAAAGAAACCTGTGAAAACATGGTTATTTATCAGGCCTTATTTGGGGATTATGGCACCTATGTCTTGCCCCTATCTAAGTTTATGGATGAAATCAAAGGCAAGGCTGAAAAGACATTATTTAATGAAAAAGAAGAGACTGATAAGTCATTATCAAATGAAATAGAAGAGAATGATAAGACAATATTTAATGATAAAGAAGAGGCTGACGAATCTCAGGGAGAGATAAATTCAATATTATTAAGCTTTTTGGAAGCTGATAGCTATAGCAGTAAGCTAGAGGTCATCACCTCTAATATGAAAGCAATTGATGACAAATTAATTAATAACATGGCAGCTTCACTAGACTGTACAGTAGATGATGGACCTATTGACCAAAGATTACATGGACTTATGTATTGCTTAAAGCAGTTAAGCCGTTTTGAAATTAGAAGGTGAAATCCATCTAATGAATATAATAAGGTAGGTAAGAATATGAGCCATTATTTTATTGAAGATAAAAATCTAAAAGAAGATAGAAAAAAGATTGAATATAATTTTAAAGATAATAAATTTGTATTTACCACAGATGCAGGTGTATTTTCAAAGGATCACATTGATCCGGCTACAGATATTTTACTAAACACTATACCCCCTCTTTCAGGAACGTTACTTGATATGGGCTGTGGATATGGATGTATAGGAATAGTCTTGGCTAAAACCTACTCTCTACAGCTGACTCAAGCAGATATTAATCAATTAGCCTTAGATCTTACGAAAAAAAATTGTATTGATAATGGACTTAATTCAAATATCTTAAAATCCAATTGCTTTGATAATATATCATCCTCATTTGATACAATTGTTATAAATCCTCCCATTCATGCTGGTAAGGCTATTACTTATAAAATGTATGAGGATTCCTATTCGCATCTAAATAATGGTGGGAAATTATATATTGTAACCTTAAAAAAACACGGAGCAGAGACTACCAAAGCAAAACTAAATAGCATCTTTGGAAATTGTGAGACCCTTTACAAAAAGAAGGGACATTATGTTTTCTGCTGCACCAAAACCCTATAATAAAAGATATAAGTAAAAGATAAAAATGGCCTATTTCAAATATATTAATTGGAGGCTGCCGCAGAAATGTAAGAGGGGGTGTATATGTTCCAATCATGCACATTTAGGAGAACTGTTTGCTATGATTTGTATTATCGTAAGCGGACTTTAGTCCAATTAAGATTTACAAATCATCGTAAACTGTACTACTAATCAGTGTGTGATGGAATATATACACTCCCTTAATTATTTCTGCGACAGACTCCTAAGTTCTTGCGATAGAAAGTTCATCCAATTACATAAAAGGCACTCCGCTAGGGATGTATTTACTCTAGGTTAAGCTTTCTCTTGAAGATGTAATTAGTTACAAAATAGAAGACTCCACAAAAGATTGTTGCAATGGCAATGCTGAATGGGAATACTAATTGAGGTATTGCTTCTAGTTCCGCAAAGGATGTGCCAGCCAGACTTGCCCAAACAACAAGGATTAATGTAACTATTATTTGCGCGATAACATTTATTCCTATATAGGATAGGAAAGATCCCAGAACCTTATGTCCATTAAATAGATGCCCGATGGCAATAGATACATATATAAGCAGTATCTGCTGAAACATACTTATCAGTATCATTATCATGAACTCCACAATTATGAGGATGTACTTACTTCCAAAGTTCAGCTTAAGCATGGTTATTGTTTTGTCTATAATTTCATTTACGAACCGCATAGACTCTGAGCTTCCAAAGAATATCAGTAGTGAAACCATTACTACTAATACGCTAACTATATTCCATAATAAAGATACTATAAGCTTGGAGTTAATAAGCTGTGACGATTTTACTGGTAATGTAAACATAAGATAACCCTCGTCAGACATAAGGTTCTTATAAAAACGAATAATCATAATTACAAAAGTAACAACTATAGTAGCAATTATTGATATGACATAGGCGGCAATTGAAAATCCTAATACGATATTAAGTGTATCGCTATATATATCAATTGATGTTAATATACGATTCAAAAGAGATAAAACTAAGATAATAAAATACATTGGTAAAAAAAGTCTGCCGGTAGCATTTGTCTCATGCTTTATTAGTTTTCCTAACATTTGAACACCTCCCTGAATAATGAATCTATGGATTTACCTTCTTTTTCTCGAATATCATCCACTGGAGCATGGAGGACTAGACGACCATCCTTTATAAAAATTACCTCATCAAGCACACTTTCTATATCTGCAATCAGATGAGTAGAAATGATAACAGTGGCTTTCTCGTCATAATTAGTGATGATGGTATTAAGAATATAATCTCTGGCTGCTGGATCAACTCCACCGATTGGCTCATCTAAGCAATACAGATCGGCTCTACGAGACATAACCAGTATGAGCTGAACCTTTTCCTTGGTCCCCTTTGATAGAGTCTTCAAACGTTTGTTGGGATCAAGATTAAGTCTTTGCAGCATATCATAGGCTCTCGCCTCCTCAAAATCCTCATAAAAGTCCTTGAAGAATGATATGGCATCTGATACCTTCATCCAATCAGGAAGGTAGGTTCTTTCAGGAAGGAAGGAGATAATCTTCTTACTCTCGATACCAGGCTCCATACCTGCAATGTGGATATCTCCTTGGTCAGGAACCAATAATCCATTTATTATTTTTATTAAAGTGGTCTTTCCGCTGCCGTTAGGCCCCAAAAGGCCGATAATTCTGCCTCTTTCTAAGCTCAAATTAACATCTGAGAGGGCAGTGATAGATCCAAATTTCTTGCTAAGTGATCTGCAATCTAATATAACACTCATATCTAACTCCTATCTGCGTATAACGCTATTTTTTATTTTTTCTCTGCTACCTGATTTACATATGATATTATCTCGTCAAGTTCAAGTCCCAGTAGCTTCATTCTGTCTAAGAATTCTTCTATAATTCTGGTAATATACTGCTTTTTAAGTTGCTTAATTAAGTCCTCATCAGAGGTTATAAACCTGCCAGTGGTTCGATTGGTATAGACTAATCCGTCTCGCTCCAATTCTGTCATTGCTCTTTGCATGGTGTTTGGATTTACTGTAGCTTGAGCCGCCAAGTCTCTGACTGAAGGTAGCTTATCTCCGGGTTTGTAGTTACCCGATATGATTTCTGCCTGGATTTGATCTACCAGCTGTAAGTATACGGGCTTATCAGTATTTAGTTCCCATGACATTTCTTCAACTCCTTTCATAATATCTGTATCACTGTCTTAGTGTATTAGTTGCTTAATACAACAATACAATAAAAAAATTTATATGTCAATACCCATTTTAAAAATAATTTCAATCTTTTCCAATTTGCTTTAATGGTTTATAATATACAATACAACCTACTTTATAGGTCATACTAAGTAGATACGATTCTAATTAGAAACATTAGTGGAGTGAATGATTTGAAGTACAATGATAGCATAGTGAAAATTAAAGGAATAGGAGAAAAGACTCAAAAAACCTTTGGGAGAATTGGCATTGAGACTGTTCAGGATTTATTGGAGCACTATCCAAGGGATTATGAGGAGTTTGGTATGCCTATTCCTATTGCTAAGGTAAATGAGGGTAGTGTGGTTACTATAGAGGCCTATTTGGGTATAACACCAAGGCTTAAGCGTGTCCGTCATTTGCAGATACTTAATGCACAGGTAAGAGATAGCTCGGGTACCTTGCTACTTACCTGGTTTAATATGCCCTTTCTAAAGAATAGGCTTCATATGGGAACCAATTATTTATTTAGAGGCAAGGTGACGATCAAGAACGGTGCGCTAGTAATGGAGCAACCTAAAATATATAGCAAAAATGAATATTTTAAACTCTTGAATGTACTCCAGCCCATCTATCCCTTAACCGATGGGCTTACCAATAATTTGATTGTAAAATCCATGCATGAGGTCCATAAGCATCTGGAATTTGCTAAGGATTATATACCAAAAAGAATTAGTAGAGAATACTCCTTAATGGATAGAACTAAGGCTTTAAAGGAGATTCACTTCCCTAAGGATAGAGACAGTATGAGAAGAGCTAGGGAGCGTCTAGCATTTGATGAGTTCTTCCTTTACTCTCTAGCCTTAAGAAGGTTGAGAGACAGTAAGGTGTTAAGCGCTTCAGAATATCCAATGCAGACGGTAAAGGAATGCGAGGAACTCATAGGGGCCTTACCCTACAGCTTAACTAAGGCTCAGCTATCAGTATGGGATGAAATACAGAATGATATGACCTCTGATATTACTATGAATCGTCTTGTTCAGGGAGATGTAGGCTCCGGTAAGACCATATTAGCAATACTGGCAATACTAATGGCGGTTAAGAACGGATATCAAGCAAATATAATGGTTCCCACAGAGGTGTTGGCAAAGCAGCATTATACATCGTTTTGCAGTCTACTTGCTAGATTTAATGTGAATGTATGCCTGCTAGTAGGCTCGATGACTGCTAAGGAGAAAAGAGAGGCCTATGATATGATTAGGGACCATAGGGCTGATGTTATTGTTGGAACCCATGCCTTGATTCAGGAAAAGGTAGTATATGATAATCTAGCCTTGGTTATCACTGATGAGCAGCATCGTTTTGGAGTGAAGCAGAGGGAGGAATTGATGTCAAAGGGTAAGAAGCCTCATGTACTGGTAATGAGCGCTACACCAATTCCAAGGACCCTGGCTATAATTCTATATGGGGACTTAGATATATCCATAGTAGATGAGCTTCCTGCAAGAAGGCTTCCCATAAAGAATTGTGTTGTCAATACTAGTTATAGACCAACTGCCTACAGATTCATTGAGAAGCAAGTGGCCATGGGAAGGCAGGCATATGTGATTTGCCCTATGGTGGAAGAGAGTGAGATGATAGAGGCAGAGAATGTTATAGACTATACCCAGCAGCTTAAGGAGGCCATGGCCCCTGGCATATCTATAGAGTATCTTCATGGTAAGATGAAGCCTAAGGAAAAAAATGAAATTATGGAAAGGTTTTCAGATGCTAGAATTCAGGTCCTAGTATCCACCACGGTGGTAGAGGTAGGTGTAAATGTACCAAATGCCACAGTAATGATGGTGGAAAATGCGGAGCGCTTTGGTCTTGCACAGCTTCACCAGTTAAGAGGAAGAGTTGGCCGTGGTGAGCATCAATCCTATTGCATATTTGTATGTGGAACTAAAAGTAATGAGGCCAAGGAAAGACTGGAGATTCTCAATAAATCCAATGATGGCTTCTATATAGCTGAGGAAGATTTGAAGCTAAGGGGACCAGGGGATTTATTTGGTATAAGGCAAAGCGGGGATCTGGAATTTAAGATCGGAAACATATATACTGATGCATCTATACTTAAGTTGGCAGCAGAGGCTGCCAGGGGTTTAGAAGATGATGAGGTGGAGAAGATATTTATTGAAAATCCTCATTTGGAGGATAAGATTCTTAATCATACTAGTGGCACATTGTAAGTTTTCGCTCCTATAAGAGCATATAAAGAAGAGGTAAATTATGATAACAGTAGACAAGCCAACCGAGAGAAGAGAAGACTCATTATTATCAGTAGTTATACCTGTATATCAGGAAGGAAGCCATATAAGAACTACTATTAAGACTATTGAGAATGTATTGATAGAAAATCATATTATATATGAGTTTATACTAGTTGATGATGGTTCAACTGATAATACATGGAGGGAACTGAAAAAACTTGCAGATGGTAACGACAGAATGTCAATTCTTCGACTTAGTAGGAATTTTGGTAAAGAAGCTGCCCTATGTGCAGGCCTTGATTATACTAAGGGAGATATGATATTGGTCATGGACTCGGATCTTCAGCATCCCCCCGAAATAATACCACAAATGGTTAGTGCTTGGCTAAATGAAGGCTATGATGTAGTAGAGGGTATAAAGCATTCCCGTGGGAAGGAGAATTTCTTTTATCGGACTTGTGCTAGATTTTTCTATTATTTAATATATAAGTCATCGGATGTTAACCTTGATAGGGCCTCTGATTTTAAGTTGTTGGATCGTAAGGTGGTTGAGGCCTGGAAGGAGTTACCTGAGCGAGCGGTATTCTTTAGGGGGATGTCAGCCTGGCTGGGATATGAACGGAAGGAGATAGAATTTGATGTAGCAGAAAGGGTGAATGGTAGTACCAAATGGTCCCTGCTTCGCCTGATACGGCTGGCTGCAAATGCTATTACATCATATACATCTGTACCTTTACATTGTATTACCTTACTTGGGATTATAATGTTCATAGGAGCAATTTTGATGGGGATTCAGACCTTATTTATGAAGTTATCCGGTAAGGCCAGCGATGGCTTTACTACTGTGATTCTTCTACAGTTGATAATAGGTAGCTCCATAATGACCAGTCTGGGAATTATAGGCATTTATCTTACTAAGATATATAAGGAGGTTAAAGCAAGACCTAGATATCTCATTTCTGACTATATCAGAGGTGGTGATGATAAATGATAGGCTTAATATATCTAATACTCTGTTTCGGCGTAGGATGGGGAATATGTAGCATTTGCTTACCAGAGCTATATAGCTCT
>JAAYPG010000157.1 GCA_012519905.1 Clostridiales bacterium
GCTTTGTAACTATAATATCTTTTTTCTGTGGCTGTGTGTCAAGGCAAATAAAATCTTTATTCTCTGTTTGACCATGAATTAGATAGAAATGATTATGATGACTTTTCTTATAGTTATAAGTCCAATGGCAATAATACTCTTCGGCAGAAACAATAACAGCTCTATTGTGTAATAGTTCATGATGTATTTTATCTATAACTTTTTCTACATCATTTTCTTTATATTGATTCATTACTATGCCATAACGGTAACGAATATCTTCACAAATATCATGATTGTTGGCCATTAATCGCTTTCCAATCATTGGTGAGATATCTTTATTGTAAGCAAACCCCCAACTATGCATAAAAGCTTTATGATATTCACCATACTCCCAATTAGTAATCGTTAAAACAGAATTCTCAAAACAATCAAGTCCTGGTGAATATATAGGCTCCATATCTTTCATCTGTGGCTTAAAATAATTATTTCTCATACAATACTCTTTGATGTATTACATGGATATATCAAAGAATCCTCCCTCTGTATAGAATAATATCAAAAGGATACCCTTTATGAGTAAGACGTCCTCTAAATTATGATAATAAGGGTATCTGCTATTGCTAGTATATTTAATTAAAATGTAAAAGTCAATATCAATGTGAACTATAAGGAATTGTATCCGGTAACTAGAATAGCTAGTAACTGATGAAAATATAGTTTGACTCAGTCTTTATAGTTATCATTGGTAACATCGCCATTTCCGCTAACAGGGATGCTTTCTCCTAGATAGGTAGGCTCTGGTTTTATAATCACGTATATAAAATCCTTAACTCTTGCTAGCACTTCCCTAACCTCGCGGTAATTTTGCCCAACATATTCGCGGGGATTTGAAGCCACTCCATAAGCTTCAAGTCCCAGTTTATTTGCCACATACAAGGCTCTATACAGATGATATTCCTGAGTTACAATTATAATTTTTTTGGCTTCAAAGATATCTCTTGCCCTATAAAGGCTTTCATAGGTAGAAAAACCAGCATGGTCCATAAAAACAGCAGATGATAATACGCCTTCATTTATAGCGTAGTCTTTCATTACATTTACTTCGTCATAATTCTTACGACCATGGTCTCCGCTCATTAATATACGATCCGAAGCGCCCTTCTTATATAGGTTTATACCAAAATTCAAACGATCTTCAAGCATATGGGTTGGTCTGTCTCCCCATACACCTGCCCCTAGAACCAGAATACAATCTACATCCTCAAGATTAATAGCCTGCTCGGTAGATATAATTCTCTTTCTTGAAGAAATCTTAATATAGCCATTTATAGTAAAGACAAGAACTAGGCCAAGTACTCCAAGTAGTATAAATATTAAGAAAACACGTATGATTCTCTTTTTAGTAAAATGTTTAAGCATTTTATCATCCTTTGCCTTGGTATTGTTAGAAAATTACATGCATTTAATATAGCATAAGATTCTGCAAAGATAAAGACATTTATTAGAGGTTATAACAACCATAATAATGCCTATAAATACTTATTCTTCTACATTTTCCTAATATATATGACCTTCGCAATGGCACAGATTGCCATTTGAAAGACGGCTGCAACTATAAGAGTTATAAACACTACAGTGTTAAAATAACCTGCAACAACTCCCGCAATTATTAATAGTATAGATGTAAAAAAAATAGCTCCATCTTATAAGCGGAACTATTTTTTATTCGTGAATGCCTTCAGATTTAAAACGTGTCTAGTATACCTTAAATATGACTACTAGCATAAAATATTACTTATAAATATTGTTATAGTTATTATGATATGGAAATGTGTCTCTATAATTGCAGTCTAGGGAGTATCCGCTGCTTGAATCATATATTTTGCTACAGAAATCATTTTTATCTTTATCATGACAGTCATTATCCTCTTTCTTATGGCAATTATGGTCTTTTCCTTTATCACAATCTTTATCCTTGGGTTTATCACAGTCCATATCTTTATCAGGACATGGGGGTTTATTTGGCTTATGTGGTTTTCTATGAAATCTTCTTATACATGAACCAAAGATATTAAACCTGGAACCAAAAAGTAATAAAAACATAAAAAATGTTAATAGACCAAGTAAAATAGTAGATATAATCTGAAGTATTGTATTTACTATAAGAAGAGATGTTTGAAAGCCTGTTAGGGTAATAATTGCTTGTTCTGTCTGAAATACATCTGGATTTATAACAAGGGATACCCGGCTGACATTACCAGGATCTCCAGAGGCGTTATCAGGGGATAGTAAATCGGTATCAGTGCGAAAGCCTGGATCATATTGATATAGATTAAAGGCGCTGTCGCCACTAACAATAACCGCACATATGGGGAAGTTGCTAACCCATGATAGTACTTGAGTATAGTTATTACTCGGTAGACTTCCTATAGTTACTGTAAAAAGATATGGTCCTTCGAGATTAATCGTTCCACCATAATCAAAAGCAATCGTATGGACCCCCTCCGCCCCGCTGTCAGGAATCTGATAATAAATATAGCCATTAGGAGGGGTATAATCAGTTAAGTCATTACCCGGAAAGGTTTGTACAGGAACACTGGCAGCTAATGCTGGGAAACTAAAGCTTAGCACAAATAATAATAAGGTTAATAGGGATACAATTCTTTTCATAGTTGGTCTCCTTTCATAGGTTCTTATTATATTTTATGCATGTAGAATAATAGGGTGATATGTCGGAAAATGTTTTGGTCTATTGTAAAACACAAACTCTTAGCTCTTGACGTATAATTAGACAGTTGCTATAATAAAATAGCTATCAGATAAGAAATTAAATATGGCGACATAGCCAAGCGGTAAGGCATGGGTCTGCAACACCCTGATCACCAGTTCAAATCTGGTTGTCGCCTTGAAAAAGAGACGGTAGAACACTTGAGTGTTTCATCGTCTCTTTTTCTTACATGATTTACGTGCAAAAAAATAAATAATATTGGAAGAGCCTGCATATTACTAAATTAGTTTTTTGACAACAAGTGCAATGTGATGTATTATAATGTCAAAATATTATAAGAAAAGGAGATAAGATATGCAGTATGTAGTTTTACAAGTTGTACTTAAAGAAAAGTTCATTGGTACAGGTTCAGAAAATTTAACAGAATTAGAGAGTGTTATTAATAATCAGGCAGCAAAAGGTTATAGATTACATACGATTAGTACAACTTCAGGAGGAAGCAAAGGTATACTTGGTGGAGATAGAATTCAAGCTACACTTGTATTTGAAAAGATATAGTAATAAAATATGCTATTATATAGTAAGATCTAACAGTTGATGAGTAAGTAAAGGGGATATACATGAAGCGGAATAAATATAATGTATTTGCGGATATAGTATGTTTGGTTTTGTTGATGGGGGTTATCATATATCTGTTTGTAGCATGGGGAAGTCTCCCTGATAAGGTTCCGGGCCATTATAATGCTGCTGGAGAGATTGATAGAATGGGAAGCAGATATGAGCTTCTTATAACTCCAATCGTTGGATGGTTAATGTTCTTAGGGATGTCAGCAGTTGAGAGGTTTCCTCAGATTTGGAATACAGGTGTTACAGTGACAGAGGAGAATAAGGAGCGAGTGTACCGGGTAATTAGAAATATGTTAAGTACCTTAAAAATAATAATGATATTAATATTTGTATTCTTAACAATAAATTCATCCTTATCAACACCATTACCAGTCTGGTTTACCCCAACTTATATAATCCTAATATTTGGAACACTCATATTATTTATAATAAGACTAATAAAAGTAAAATAGATATTTTTATCTTTAACAGCTTGATATCTCTGTAAAACCCCCGGAGTATATAAAATACTACCCGGGGGTTCGCTATTGCATCTTACTAATCTGAGAAAAAGACAAATTAAACAGATTATAAATCATTTTATTTATATATGGAACTGCTATAATTATATTAAAGGAAATAATCAATAGGGGCAATATAAAATAAATGAGACACAAAAACATAGTGATAAGAATTTTCTTATCAGAGAAGTAGATAAAAGTATCTAATATATTAGTAATGAGGAGGACATATGAAGAAACAGAAGTTACTTTGCTATACCCGTAATCCAATGGATGAGATGGTTTATTCAAGAAAGCTAGCATATAGCATGCATTTAGCTATTAGTGAAGATGGTATTACTTATAATCCGCTTAACAACAATTTAGGCATACTCTATGCAAAAGCAACCGCGAATCCAGATGGAACCCTGAATGCAAAAAGCCTAAAACAGCCTTACTTAATGAATTTGACAGAAGGAGGATATGGGGTATTAGCGATTCGAACACTTCCTGCAGGCGAGGATGATGAAGAAAGCAAGGGCTGTATTCTAGTTTTTAAGTCTAAGGATTTAATACAGTATGAAGAGGTTGGGCTGCTTCAAGTCAGTGCTGATGATTATATCCACGATGTATTATGTCGCTATGACGAAGAGCAACAGCGCTATCTAGTACAGTGGAAGAATGGATCTGATCAATGGTATCAGACACAAGTTGATAGCTTGGATTGTTTGGATAAAACATACGATAGCGTCAGTATACCATCTCCATCAATTGAAGAGATTCACACAGATATTGAAGGATGTGTATCTCGTAATACAATTGAAATTACTGAAGAGGCAAGTAAGAAAATTATTAATCGCTTAACAAATCCAAAAAACTGCACTATACTAGTTCCAAAAGAAATTACTGTGGCCTCCAAAGAGGAGGTTATGGATGTAAAGGCAGAGGCTATTTACACCGATGGCTCCAAGGTACTTAAGAGTGTGGACTGGAACTTAGATAATATAGATTTTAGTATTCCTGGCACTTATTCCGTAACTGGAAGGGTAAAGAGTGATTATCATTGCTTTCCATTAGCAGTTAACCGTGCAGATCCAAATATTATTAAGTGGAAGGGCTTTTATTACTTTATAGCAACCAACGATACTGATAATAATCATACATTGTATATTAGAAAATCAGATAGTATTCCTGGACTAGAGGAGGCAGAAGAGTTGCTAATCCTTGATAGCGATACTTACTCTGATATAAGAAACCTATTATGGGCACCGGAATTCCACATTATTGACAATGAATTATATATATTCTTTGCTGCAACTACAGGAGAGTTTTTCTATGAAGAGGCTCATGTGATGAAATTAAAGCAAGGTGGTAGTCCAACCAATAAGATGGATTGGGAGAGGCCTAGGAGAGTTGTCCGTAAGGATGGAAGTGACCTGTGCAAAGCTGGTGAGGTGATTTCCCTTGATATGACTTACTTTGAGTGGCAAGGAGATGCATATGTTGTTTGGTCTCAGCGCCAATTCTTACCGGTTGACCAAGGTGCTTGGTTATATATCGCGAAGCTAAACAAAGAAAATCCTTGGATGTTAAATTCTGATCCTGTAGTATTGGCAAAGCCAGAATATGGTTGGGAGAACAATCATACCTTTGTGAGTGAAGGGCCATATGCAATTATTCGTAATAAAAAATTATTTCTAACATATTCGGCCTCAGCAGTAGATGCTACATATGTGGTTGGTCTTATGGAAATAGAAGAAGGCTTAGATTTACTACAGCCTAAGAACTGGTCAAGAGTAAACTTTCCGATTTTAACATCTCATAGTGTCAAAGGGGAATACGGGACTGGACATAATTCATATGTCATTGACGATGAGAATAATTTGTGGAATGTATATCATGCAAGAATAGGGGTAGATGGTCCAAGAAGTACAGGGATACGTCGTGTTCATTTCAATTCAGAAGGATATCCTGTATTAGATTTAAGTGAAGAGGACAATCTTATGAAGGAATTAAGAGATGTAAAAATGAATATTACTGTTAAGCTATAATAGAAAAGACTCTAAACATAACATAAATGTTTAGAGTTTTTTTATGGCCCATGTTACAATAAATAAAAATATTTTTTGCAACTTATATCAAGAAAGTTAGTCTTGTTCATGTTACCATAATTTGTGAAGAGAGGTGAATGGCTTGTATGAATGGAACGAAGCAATACAAAAAATGATTGATTGGATAGAAAGTAATCTTACTGAAAATCCATCTCTTTTAGACATGTCAAAGCAGATAGGATATTCTCCATATTATTGTTCAACACAATTTCATGAGATAGTAGGATTAACAATCAAAAGTTACGTGGCAGGTAGGCGTCTTGCCATGGCAACTCTGGAAATTCGCGATACAAAGGAACGTATACTTGATATTGCTATTAAATACGGATATTCTTCACATGAGGCTCTGACGAGAGCTTTTGTAAATGCCTATGGGTGCACGCCATCGGTATATAGGAGAAAGCCAGTTCCATTATCATTGTCAAACAAGCAAGTAGTCCTCTTTCCTCATCATTATATTGATAAAGGAGATTATGAAATGACTAAGACAATATTAACTGATGCTAACGTACGGGTAGAATATATACCAGCTCATAAATACATTGGTATCTGGGATGTAAATGCTACTAACTATTGCGACTTTTGGAAAAACCATGATTGCGATGAAATCTGCGGCATTATTGATAGTATGAGCCATGTATCCGACCCTATTATTACCTGCCATACAGCGGGTTGGTTTTACGAAGAAGGAAAAAGGGGATATTTTTACGGATTTGGTGTTCCAGCAGATTATAGTGGTGTTATACCAAAAGATTTTGAAGTAAAAGAGTTCCCGGGCGGATACTACCTCGTTTTTTACCATCCTCCATTTGATTATCTAAAAGACTGCGGTGAAGTAATGAACAGAGTAGAGGAAATGGCATGGAACTTTGACCCATCATCAAAAGGATACAAATGGAATGAACAGGAATGTCAATGTTATCAAAGACATTACCCTGAGGTAATAGGTTATGAAGTTTTACGACCAGTAAAGAAGATTTAGCAGACCATCAAAAAACCCCTTGATTTTTAAGGGGTTGTTTGCAGCTTACGTCATATATGCTATGCTATTTATCATAAAAGTATCTTATAATTATAGTGTCTTTACTAAAATGTAATACTGTGGTAAAATAATCCAAATACATACACTCAATAATTACAATTACTTACAATGATTCGATGTGAAAAATATAATTGGGTAAGTAAAATTTTATGGGGTGATGAGGATGGAAATAAGGCTAGAGCAAATAGGAGTGGTAAATAATAGTGTAGAACATAAGAAAGATAAGTCTTGGGGAGAAAATATTTCAGAGATAATCTTGGATGAAAGTCTTAGTGGTGGTTTGGATGGTCTCTTGGATTTTTCACATGCGATAATTATCTATTATCTTGATAAGGCTAAATTCATAAAAGAAAAGCACTTGAGACGTAGGCCGCAGAACAGAGAAGACATGCCCTTAGTAGGTATTTTTTCACAACGTGGAAAAGATAGACCAAATCATATTGGTATTACAGCGGTTCAAGTGGTTTCGGTGGATAATAACATATTAAAAGTGAAAGGTTTAGACGCTATCAATGGGACCCCGGTATTAGACATTAAGCCTTACTATCCGATGTATGACTGTAAAGAAAATGCAATTGTTCCAGAATGGGTAATGCGATTAATGGAGCATTATTTTTAAAGTGACAGTTGAACTTATTCTTATTTCAAGTAATAAAACTCTGGACCTCCCTATTTACAAGGGCATCCAGAGTTTTTGTTCCTACAAAGCTAAATATTCATTTTCTCTAGCCATTCAAGAGCCTCCGAAGATGTCCTAAAGTGAAGTACTTGCATTTTAGCATCAGATAGGTTTTGATGCTTTTGAGACTGGAGCTTCATTGCGGCGGTGTTGCCGTCAAGAAAAGCTATAGCCTTACATCCAGCATTTTCTAGAGCAACGTGGAGCTCTACAAAAGCGGCAGAAGTATCTTTCCTTATTATAGGATTCATCCTTGTGGGGTCTGCAATGTATGCAAAATCTGCATGCCCAAAACTTTTAGCTAGTTCAAGTAAATTTTTAGTAAGTGCTTCTACATATTCAGGCTTCCAATCACCTACGCCGCTAGAGTAAAGAATATTCCTTCCAGGTACAATTCCGCAATATCCTTCGGGTGCATTAATAGTATTCAAAAGTTCCATGATGTGACCTCCTTTTTTATCTTAAGTATTATTTACCAACCCTTATTAAATCCTTTACATTAGTTAATATGCTATCTGACGAACTAGTCATATCATTAATCTGAGCAGCTATATCATTTACGCCTTCGGCTCCATCACTGGAAGCTATGACAATATGGTCTAGGTTTGTAAGTAATTGACCTATCGAGGTTAAGAGTTCATCGGAGGATGTACTAAAGCCCGTGAATAATTCGTTTATTGTTACCGTATCATTTTTGTATTTATCAGCCACTTCTTTCATAAAATCGTAATCCGAGTTTACATCCTCAGATACGAATTGGAGTAATTTTGATGCGTATGCTGTAAGGTTGTTTACAACTTCCTTTACCTTGTCTGTAACCTCTTCAATTTGAACAATATTGTTTTTCGATTGTTCTGCAAGTTTTCTAATTTCCTCAGCAACCACTGAGAAACCCTTGCCGTATTCTCCTGCTCTAGCTGCTTCAATAGATGCATTTAGAGCAAGTAGATTTGTTTGAGATATTATATTTGTGATGGATTTTGACAATATGGTTATTTGATCGGCAATTTTAGCATCTTCAATAGCCTTCTGTACTATGGGGACTTTTTCGGTTTACAAATCAGGGAATAATATTATAACTGTGTATGACAATGATATGGAGATATTTATGCCACATGAATGGATAAATCAATTCGTTATTAAAGCATAATATAAAAATCATTACAGCATCGGATGCTCATTGCCCTGAAGATGTTGGTGATAGGATATTGGAGCTTAGCAATGACTCAATACATTATTAGAATACTTAACCCAACTAAAGCAGGCGCATCACGGATAATGATGTGCCTGATTTTCTAATAGGAATTTTTATATAGAAATGTCATTAGTTAATTTAGCTATTAAATTTTTAACTGATAAAACAGCTTCAGAAATATCCGCTTTCATGCTAATGGTTTTATCTCTTGTGATAATTTCTACGCGATTTTCTTGGATGTTCTTGGGGCTAACTATAACTCTAATTGGTACGCCTAATAAGTCTGCATCGGAAAACATAACCCCGGCTCTCACATTTCTATCATCATAAATCACTTCAATATTTGCATCAAGCAAATATTGATATAGGGTATCTGCGCATTCCTTTGTTGGCAAATCATCAGAACGAAGACAACAAAGGTGAACTTGCCATGGTGCTATGGTGATGGGCCATATCGGGCCGTATTCATCATGTCTAACTTCACAAACAGAAGCGGCCAACCTACCTACTCCAATCCCATAACAGCCCATTATTGGATACTGATGGTTTCCGTCCTTATCAACATACTCCATATTCATTGCTTTAGTATACTTAGTTCCTAACTGGAAGATATTACCCACCTCAATACCTCTCGATATTGTAATTGCATGTTTACCGCATTGAGGACATACTCCTCCCACTCTTATCTTTGACAAATCGTGATATTCTACTTTCCCATAGTCGCGTTCAATATTGAAGCCTATATAATGATATTCCCCTATATTAGCACCACAAGAAAGGTTATCGATATGTTGGAGTGACTTATCAAAAAGGACTTTATGGTTGCCTTCTAGCTTGTATGGCCCGATATACCCTGCTTTTAAACGGCTCTCTTCTGTAATAATTGCTGGATGGATATCTGACCCAAGTATATTAGTTAGTTTTGTCTCATTTACATCTAAATCACCTCTAATAAAAACAAGTACATATTCATCTGTTAAGTTCATCTGATAGACAACAGCCTTACATGTATTTTCAATAGGGATATCAAGGAACTTTACAACATCATCTATAGACGATACATTAGGTGTATAAATTAGTTCCAGACTACTTGATTGTAAGTTATTCTCATTATTAACAATACTAGCAGCCGCTTCCATGTTAGCCCTATAATCACATTCCTTACAAATAGCTAGCGAGTCCTCGCCAATTGGGGTTAATAGCATAAATTCATGGGAGACATTTCCGCCCATCATACCTGAATCTGACGAGACTGCTATTACTTCGGGTATACCAACTCTAGCAAAAATCCTTTCATATGCATGAAAACACTTACTATAATATTCCTCTAAATCTTCCTGAGATGTGTGAAATGAATATGCATCTTTCATTGTAAACTCTCTGACCCTTATTAGGCCTGCACGGGGACGTGCTTCATCGCGGAACTTGGTCTGTATCTGGTAGATCATAAATGGATATTTTACATAACTTTGTGCATATTCACGCACTAGCTGAACTGCCGCTTCCTCATGTGTCATTCCAAGTACCATTGAACTACCATTCCTGTCTTCAAACCTCAGTAATTCATTGCCTACACTAGAGTTTCTCCCTGATTCATCCCATAATGTCCCTGGTAATACTACTGGAAATAAAACTTCCTGACCTTCGATTCTATCCATCTCTTCTCGAATAATCTGCTCTATTTTTCTAGTTATGTTTTTTAGCGGTGGAAATGAAGAATAGATTCCATTTGCAACATATTTCATATACCCGCCACGAACCATTAGCGCATGGCTGTCAGTCACGCAATCTGAAGGTCTTTCTTTGAATCTGTCTCCAATAAGGTTTTTAATTTTCATCTTCTTTCTACCTCCTATATTATTTATCAAGATATCTGGTTAAAAAAGTATTAAAAAAACCCTAAGTTGATTTAGCTCAACTTAGGGCGAATCTATGATCCGTGTTACCACCTAATTTCAGAGAAGAACCTAAATTCTTCATTCTGCACTTTATAGTACGAAGCACATAAATTGTGCCTTTATACCTACCCCATATAACGGTGGAGCCTCCGATGATGCCTACTAATATATAACGTTCGGGTCATAGCTCAAAGATGGGTTCAATATTTCATGCATAAAGATTCGCACCAACCATCTTCTCTCTGTAAATTCTGAAATATTTACTATTTCTTATCATAGCTTCTATCATTATTTTTTTGTATATTACCACATACTTACTATTTAGTCAAACGTTCTTGCACTTGCTTTATTTCTACTTTTATTGCTTTCTTCTATATTTATCTATAGTTACTATGGTTTATTGGATTATTCAGACCCTATATTATTTGCTATCTATACAAAGATTTAAGAGTAGCGTATTGGA
>JAAYPG010000020.1 GCA_012519905.1 Clostridiales bacterium
AGATAGTTATCAAAATAGTGCAATATTTTGCAGTTATGAATCGGAAAGCTATTATAGATGAGATTGTTAGCGCAATGAATATTGATATTAAAGAACAGTTTACTACAATACATAACTACATAGATATTGAGAATATGATTTTGAGAAAAGGAGCTATTTCTGCACATAAAGGTGAACGGGTGCTTATTCCTATTAACATGAGAGATGGTAGTTTAATTTGTATTGGGAAGGGCAATAAAGATTGGAATTATTCTGCTCCTCATGGTGCAGGCAGACTAATGAGTAGAAGACAGGCGAAGGAATCCATTACATTGGAAGAATTCCAAAAAACCATGGAAGGTATATATTCATCAACAGTTAATAGATCCACATTAGATGAATGTGCTCTGGCTTATAAACCTATGGACGAAATAATAAGAAATATAAAAGATGCTGTTGAAATTATTCATATAATAGAGCCTATATATAATTTTAAAGCTGCAGAGTAAAGCTGATAAATATATTGCGTAAAATTAACTATGAATGCATTTGACAATAGTGACAGAGAAGTGGACTTGGAAAATCAATTCATATGCAATGAAAGCATTTAATTGACGAATTAAGGGGTAAATAGTAAAATAGTTAAAAAGTACAATATAAATAGTATAAAGGTGAATAGTATAAAAAACAAAATAGTAAATGCAGATGCTACAACATGGACAAAGCAGATAAAGATATTGCTCGCTAGCTAAAAATATAAAATATAAAAAGTTAAGGGGGGTATGTTATATGAGTAATGATGAGGTTTTTTTCTTATGTCTACTAACCGGTGCAAAAGAAATTATAGGCATAAAGAATCCCATTGATGGACTTAGTGAAGAAGAAGCTAAGGAAAAGTGGCATGAAGTGTCAAAAAGTTTGTATGACAAGAAGATGATATATAGCAATGATAATGGTGATATACATATAAATGACATGTATGCTAAGATATCTGCAGCTATATCATTTCCTAATATCGTGTTTAGTTATACAACGGAAGAAGGTACGGAGAACTGTATATATATTAAAGGTCAAATATACTTGAGGTTAGAACGAGGCGAAGAGTGTGAAATAAAGATTTATGAAGATAGAAACGAATTTATAGCATTTTTAAATCAGGTGTTTATGTTTTCTTCTTGTGAAAACGATATAAGTATGGAAATTACAACAGAAAATATGGATAAGTCTCTAGAGCTTTTCATGGAAGAAAATATTGAGGGCGCTGTAGAGATTTTTGAGAAAGCTGAGATAGATAAAGACGTTGCAAACGTAGTGCTTGATGTATTTGTTAACAATACAACATCTAAATGCTTTATGGGACATAAAAGGAATAAAGAGATACCATCTCAAGTGATACTAAAAACTGTAAAGACAGAAGAAGGCACATGGATTTTTAAAATACTTGATGACAATATGAAGATATGCAAATATAATATCGAAAAATCATTAGCAGAAGTAATGAATTTCTGAAAGGAGTGCAATTGTATATGTCTATCAAAAGTAAAATAAGGAAAGATGTAGCAAAAATTAATTCTTTGAATTCTGATTTTAGTTGAGCAAGAAGTCGTTGTCAGGGTTTTGTAAATGAATCATATTCGTGGTGGAAGGGGGAAGCAGGCAAAGTTTTACGAGAGGAGTATAAAGAAATAGATACCGATATAGCTAAGATTATATTAAAGATGAAATCACTTGAGAGTTGTACTAGAAGATTGGCAAATAATGTTCAGAGGGCTGATGATAATAAAAAGATGAAAGTCCAGAATTTTTAAAATAGAGCTATATGAATATTGTACAATATCTACCTATTTATTAGTAAGAGTAAAAACAAAACTTAGTATTTGAATTATTAAAAAAAGTCGGAGTGATGTATTAATGAGAAAGATTACTTGTTTATTTACAGTTTTATTTTGTTTGACAGTCATTTTATCAATGACTTCATGTTCAAAAAATAGTGAAATAGATTTTAATCCAACTATTGAACCAACACAATTACAAAATGTTTCTGAACAAACTGATGATCAAGAACCTAAAGAAACATCCGATATTGGACAGAATGAAAATATTGAAAATCTATCTGAGTTGGATTTAGGAAGATATAATGGTAAATGGTGTTCAGAAGATTATGTATCAGAAACAGATGAGGCAGGGGATCTTGTTTTTTATGGTACAGAAATAATCTTAAATATGGAAAGTAATGAAGTGGAAATAACCTCTGCATCCAAACCACCTGCTAATAGAATAGCATATATAAAATCACAAATAACAATCGAAGCTTCTAGGGGAAGTTTCACTTTTGATGATGATGGTTGGGGAAATAGTGGAAAAGGCTTGATATTATTCGGGGATGATGAAATTATGGTGAAAATTGACATTATAAATCATGAAGATAGTAACTGGAGAATATTTAGCGGGGAAAAGATATTTTATAGTTGTAAATGATATAGATTCCAGAATTACCGTGTCAGATGAGTGATACAATGAATATGGTTTTTGTGGTACCAAGGGGAATTTTAAAAAGCTTTTATGGCAAAGTAGCTGTATATGGATATAGAAATGATATTTAGTAGAAAGGATATTTAGTATATGAGGTTAAATGTTGATCCAAAAAA
>JAAYPG010000158.1 GCA_012519905.1 Clostridiales bacterium
AAACTAAACAACCTTGAAACCTATATCAGAAATAACGAAGATGGCATCATCAGTTACAAAGATAAAAAAGAACTAGATATACCCACACCACCCCAAGGGTTAGAATACAGAAATCTAGGTACTATTCCCTTCACTGGTTGCAAAATGACAAATGGTAGACGAGCCATCCGTAATATTTTTAATATACAGGATTTTAATAGTTTAACTTATCGCTAAAATGAATTTGTTTGCTTTAGTTTGTTAGAAAAAGAAAACTGTGTGAGGGCATTTTTGTAGGGTTAAATTGGTCGTTAGAAGCCTATATAAGGAGCTTGTGCAAAAGTCAATATAAAAATGTAGGTTTTTTATAAAATAATATTGTAGGAAAACCCATATTTTTATTTTGTGTTTTATCCCTCCTAAGCAACAAATTGTAATTGATATTTAAGGCGATATGATGGTCCATTTATATTAATAACAGTACAATGATGTAGTAACCTATCCAAAAGTGCATTAGTTAATACTGGCTCTTGAAATATATCTCCCCACTTAGAAAAGGGAGAATTAGTTGTTATTATGGTAGAAGATTTCTCGTACCTTTTAGCGATTAGGTTAAAGAAAAGATTTGCTGATTCCGTATTCATTTTTTGGTAACCAAGTTCATCTATCAATAAAAGCCTGTACCGACAAAACCACTTTATTCTTCTTTCTAATCTGTTTTCATCGCTCGCTTTTTTTAACTGAGATATAAGCTCCTGAAATGTAATAAAGTACACACAATTACGTTGCTTAGCAGCTTCAATACCTATTGATACAGCTAAGTTTGTCTTACCAACACCTGGACTCCCGCAAAATATTATATTCTCTGCTTTTTCTAAAAATCTAAGTGTCATAAGGTCCATAATTTTTAGCTTGTCTATTGAGGGTTGAAATTCAAAGTCAAATTGATTGATTTCCTTTAAGAATGGGAAATTAGCAACTTTTACATTTCCTTTAATTACAGCATCTTTCTTATAATTTACTTGCAATTGGGTAAGCTCATATAAGGCATCAACAGGTGTTTTATTGCCATCTGTTATCATATCTATATATTTATCAATATTTTCTCTAATACGCACTAATTCAAGCGTATCAAGGTTGTTAATAAGGGCATTATAATTATTCATTATGTATTTTCCTCACAATCTAGAGTATATTCACATTTAAACTCCTGTATCTCTTTTTCATATTTATTTTTAATTTGTTCATATCCTTTATCTGTCAATATACATTCTAAATCACAAGTTGCCATAAAATCATGTATAAAGCAATCATAGTCTAATTGTCTACACCAGTTTGATTTAACTGAAAACTTTAAATTAGACATAAAAATCTCTTTGTTTCTTATATAAGGGAGTACTAAATTCATCCCTTTAATGAAGGTGTTGCGATTTTCCTTTGACATATGGGCATACTGTCCTATAATCCAGTTACCATAAGGACTACCATTCATATATGCTAATAATGCGTCTGGCGACTTTGTAGCCTCGATATTTGTAACAACTACCTTTCTAGATTCCAGTAATCTGTCCATCATTTTTAAGTTTTGGTTTGCTATATTATCTAAATCTTTAGCCCTAACTTTTCCTTTCATAAGTGATGCATAATGCTTTGGAATATAATTAATTGGATTTTCACTTATATGATGAAATGTTACTAGCTTTCCTTTATAATAGATATATAGTTTATTATCAAGAAGATCAACGCTGACTTCCTCATTAATAAGCTTAGGATCTACGGAATATTTGCTACTTCCTAATCTAATCAGTGCTTCGTTTGAAACTTTATATTTATTTGGTGATAGATATGTATCAATAATTGAAGCCTTTGGTAGTGCATGCAAATATTCCTTTTCCTTATAAAATAAGGCCATTGGTGACATGCTGGTTTCTGTATTTATGTTTATATTCATTTTTAAGTTAATTTCTTTTAGTATTTTCAATAATTCATCAAATGTATCAAATTCACCTTCATAAGCTCTAATCCAATCAACTACCTTGTTTTTTGCTTCAACAGTTCCTTTAGTTTCCGGCTTTCTTGCTCCACATAATCTAATTTTAAATCCAAAATCTTTTGATAGCTTACTAATTGCTTCTGTAACCTCTTTCTTTTTCCCATATATATTTACAACAGTAGCCATGTTATCAAATAGAAGCTCCTCAGGTACTCCTCCAAATGTTTCAAAAGAGTTAATTAAGCATCTAGAAACATCTTCTATTCTCTTTAAAACTGAAAGATTAAGAGCGCTATACCTTGAAAAACTGAGAACTACATGCATGACATTTATAGTGAATATCTCCCCTATCCTTGATTTTATGCTAATATTTTCTTTCCAATCAACCTGTGCTTGTTTCCCAATCTGTGTCTCATATCGAGGATGGCCAGTATTACTTTTGTTGGGCAACAATTTATTCTTTTTGATATAAGTAATAAAGTTTGAATATGTACCTATTGTAGTAATGCCATACTTATCTACTAGAAATTCATAAACTCCTTTCATAGTAATTCTTCTTATTTTTAGCTTATCAATGATTTCTGCTTGATATGGATCAAGTTTACTTTTCTTTATTCTTGTAGTAGGCTTACCTTTATAGCCTAAATGATATTTTTTTACAGTCCTCCAATCCATTCCGTATTCTTCTGCTAGATGAGCATAATTTGGTTTAATTACCATGTTATCCATTAGAATTAATTCTCCTTGTAAGTTATTAATCATAGTTGTTACACCTCCTAAAAGAAGTATATCAACTTTATCTAAAATACAAAATAAGAATGTAGGTTTTCATACATTACAGTAGTATGTATTGCAAGAAATAATGGGATTTCGCTACACAATCTCTCAAATTGATTTTGAGTGATTGCATTTACATTCTCTAATGGGTGAAATAGAAGTTTAATAATATCTTTGCGTGCTAACTTTTCAACTTTTTCTTTCTTATTTTCTTCTAAAGAACATCCCTCTGAAGCTTGCTTTATAGTCTTCTTCCAATTGGAAATGTAGTTGCGTATTGTTGATGATGAACCTTTGTACCCTCTATCACGCAACTTATTTTCTATTACAGTCCCCATAACCCCTTGTTTTAGATAAATATCTATTTCACCCATAAACGGATCTAATATACTTAGACGTTTTATTCCAGTGGATGCATGAGTAGGAGAGAACTGTTCATCCAAATACTTTGTTATAGTTTTACGTGAAAGACCTGTTATTGTAGCAATCTTGCAGATACTAAACCCTTGCTATTTTAGATTTCTAACTTCTTCAACCTTTTCCATTTTTAATGCCTCTTTTTCTAAGGATATCTCAGCCCCCCTAGTAATAAACACGCTATTTCTCTCTAGATCATGCATTTGTTGAAGTTTATTATATACTCGGATATCCATATTTAATAGCTTACATAATGTTGTTTTGGTCATTCCATGTAATTTAAATTCTTCCACCTTTATGTATTTCTCTTCTAAGGTTAACTTTCGGTTCTGATTAGCACGTGAAATTATTTCTGTAGAACCTGTGGTGTCAGTCTGTTCTTGATTCCCAGGTATTAGAACATATGGATTGATTGTTTTTTTCAAACAATCAATCGAGTATGATGTGAGATTTTTTAATAAATGGAACCTATCACTCACTTGTACTACATCGGGGTGGGAGGTTGAAATAGCATTGTGGTATGTAATGGACCCATCTCGAGAAACAACCTCCAAGTTATAATTATCTTATTATACTATACTTTTGAGAGCACATCAACTAACTCTGGAAAGAACCTTAAAAATTATAAATGATGAGGATAATAAGGATAGTATGAAAATTAAAAATACCATCTCCTATAGCCATATGATGGGAGGTGAAAAGGGTGTTTAAGCAATACTTTGAATTAAAATTCAATCCCTTTGATAAGGAAGTACCTACAGATAAACTTTTTACAAGCAGTGATACTAATGAACTTGACTCTAGATTAAAGTACATCTTAGATTCTAGAGGGGATTTGCTTAATAGTTGGGGAGCCTGGCTCTGGTAAATCAACTAGTCTTAGAAAATTTACAGACAACTTAAATAAAACCCTGTACAAAACATGCTATTTACCTCTAACAACCTTAACAGTAAAGGATTTTTATCAAGCTTTAGCCTTACTTCTTGGAGAAACACCAAAGTATAGGAAGATAGGATTGTTTAGGCAGATTCAAGAAAATATACAAAATCACTACTATGAACAAAGAATAACACCTGTGATAATAATTGATGAAATTCACATGGCACCAAATACCATATTAGATGATTTAAGATTAATATTTAATTTTAAGATGGATTCTGCAAATCCTTTTGTATTAATACTTGCAGGTCAGCCCCAAATTAGAAATAAGCTTTCTTTAAATACATCAGCACCTTTAAGGCAAAGAATAACTATGAGGTATCAAATGCAGGGCTTAACAGGTATAGAGACTAAGGAATATCTAGTTAGCAGGATGGAAATAGGAGGATACAAAAAGAAAATCTTTACAGAATCAGCCTTTAATGCAATATATTCAGCAACAGGTGGAATACTTAGAGCTATAAATAATATTGCAGTTCAATGCCTTATATATAGTGCATCAAATAAACTGGATGTGATTGATGAAGAGGTAGTATACCAAGCCAATATAGAAGCTGGTATTTGATTGGTTCTTGCCTATTTGGGGGGTAGGGCTCTACAGGGATGTAACCCGAGCGCCAAATAGGATTCTATAAAAAACACAAAACATAAAAGGGGCAGATTATGCCTTTTTTATGTTTTTGAAGAATAAAAGCGATAAATCCCGGGGTTTGGGGCAGAGCCCCAAGGTTTAATTAACTTTGTCCTAATTTGAGAAATACTATTTTATATTCTAAATTAATTTGATACTATTTAGGGTTTTATGATAAATTGGTCTATTTTAATGTGATAAATTCTACTGGATTAATTTGAGAATTGACAGTTAGAGTTGCTAATGAATTTGAACTAGTTTATAAAATAATGAAAAAAGAGTTAATTAAAAGAAATTACATTCAAGCTGATGAAACTACTTTGAAAGTTTTAGAGAAAAATGGAGATGAATCAAGAACTAAGCACTATATGTGGTTATATAAAAATGGAACTAATATAAATATGGAACTAATATAAATCCAATAATTTTGTATGAATATCAAAGGAGACATTCAATAACAAATCCTAAAAATTTTCTCAAGAAGTTTTCAGGATATCTTCAAACTGATGGATATGCCGGTTACAATCGAGTAAAAAATGTAAAGCAGCTTTATTGCTTAGCCCATATACGGCGAAAGTTTCATGACATAGTAATAACGCTAAGTA
>JAAYPG010000159.1 GCA_012519905.1 Clostridiales bacterium
GCCGACAAGAGCTGCAATTAAGCAGCTGCTAATTCGTAATTATCGTTTTTGTTTATTTTTAGTTCTAAGTTGATGACGCAGTCCTAGTCTGCGAATGGCTACCACAATTTCAAAACCCCCGTCGAAACCAGTACAACCCCGAATATATACAGATTATATCGGTTTTCAAACGCATATATATATTAATATAATTATTAGATACTGTCAAGTAACAGGATATTTTTCATAATAATTATTAATACCAATTTTTCCACTCATTTCAAATACAAGAGCTACTGAAGGTTGTTTATTAGCCTAGATTCCTCACCTTGAATTCTCTTTCAGCCTCTCTCTTCATATCCTTTTTAGCTATATCCTGTCGTTTGTCATAGAGCTTCTTACCCCTTGCCAGCCCAATCTCAACTTTTACTAAATGTCCTTTAAAATACACTCGTAAAGGCACTAGAGTATAGCCCTTTTGGGCTAACTGGCCAGCTATTTTACCTATTTGGTATTTGTGAAGCAAGAGTTTTCTAACCCTTAAGGGATCCTTATTAAAGATATTCCCCTTCTCATATGGACTAATATGCATTCCATAGATGAACATCTCATAATTTTCAATCTTAATAAAGGATTCCTTTATAGAGCATTTTCCTGTCCTTAAGGATTTGACCTCGGTACCAACAAGTGCTATTCCAGCTTCATACTTATCCTCAATAAAATAATCATGGTATGCTTTTTTATTATTCGCTATTAGCTTTATATTTTCCCCCACTTAATCCTCAACCTCCACAAATGCAAAATCAATTGTCCGAAGAAGCTTATCGGCAGATATAACCTCAACGGTAACAGTCTGTCCTAGTTTATAAGTCTTTTTGGTATGCTCACCCACCATCTGATAACGCTCTTGATCATAGATATAATAATCATCATCCATCTCGCTTACCCGAACCATTCCTTCAACGGTATTGGGAAGCTCTACATAAATGCCCCAATTCGTTATTCCCGATATAACTCCTTCAAAGGTCTCGCCTATATGATCCATCATATATTCGACCTTCTTCATCTTCTCTACTTCACGCTCAGCCTCATCTGCTCTTCGTTCAGTTTTACTGGAATGATTAGCCACCTCAAAAAGGATTTTCTCATAATGAGCTCTCCTATCCTCATTTAGCTTACCATTTAGATTCTCCTTAATAATTCTATGAATCTGAAGATCTGGATAGCGACGTATAGGGGATGTAAAATGAGAATAGTACTTTGCTGACAGGCCAAAATGTCCTGTATTGGCTACTGTGTACTTAGCCTGCTTCATAGAACGAAGGGTTAGGCGGCTTATTAGTGCTTCTTCTGGTGTATCCTCAATTTTATTCAGTAGCTTTTGTAGCTCCTTAGGGTGTATATCCTCATTACCAACCTTAATTGTATATCCAAAATTATTAATGAATATGGCTAGCGCCCTAATCTTCTCCTCATCAGGATTATCGTGGGTACGATATAGGAAGGGTATCTCCTGCCAGAAATAGTCCTCTGCCACGGTTTCATTGGCAATTAACATAAATTCCTCTATAATCTTAGTGGCCTTATTTCTCTCATATGCCCTTATTTCCACTGGCTTTCCATTAAGGTCTACGATAATTTTGCTTTCTGGGAAATCAAAATTTATAGCACCCCTCTTATGTCTTCTGCCCTTTAATATCTCTGACAACTCTAGCATAAGCCTGAACATGGGAACCAGCTCTTCATATTCCTTTATAAGTTCCCTGTCCTCATCCTCTATAATCCTAGATACATTGGTATAGGTCATCCGTCTATCAGAGCGAATAACAGTCTCTGCTATCTTATGACTTATAACATTTCCTTTAGCATCTATATCCATAAAGCAGCTTAGGGCTAGACGGTCTACACCGGGATTTAAGGAACATATACCATTTGATAGCTTATGGGGTAGCATCGGTATAACCCTATCCACTAGATATACACTGGTTCCTCTTTTTAGCGCTTCCTTATCAAGAGCTGCTCCTTCCTTAACATAATGGGTAACATCCGCTATGTGCACTCCCAGACGATATATATCCCCTTCCTTAGTTAAAGATATGGCATCATCTAGATCCTTGGCATCCTCACCATCTATGGTAACGGTCTGTAGTTCTCTTATGTCTAATCTATTTTTTATTTCACTAGGATCTATCTCATCAGGGACAAAATCCAGCACCCTAAATACATCCTTAGGGAATTCCACCGGTAGGTCATATGCCTTAAGCACAGACATAATATCTACCCCTGGGTCATTGCTATGGCCAATGATCTCAATCACTCTACCCTCTGGACTATGGTCAGTATCACCATAGTTTGTTACAGTGACTACCACCTTGTGTCCAGTGACAGCCCCTTTAGTATGCTCCTTGGGTATATATATATCATGGACAAATTTCTGATTGTCTGGAATCACAAAACCAAAAGCCTTGCTCTTTTGAAAGGTACCGACAATCTCCTTCATACCTCGCTCCAGTATCTGAAGCACCATACCTTCCTGCCTCTTACCGGTCTTCTCACTGCTAAGCATAATAGTGACCTTATCACCATGTATAGCTCCCTTGGTAGCATTTTCAGGTATAAAGATATCCTCTTTTTCTCCTTCTATTACTACGAAACCAAAGCCCTTTTGAGTTCCAGAGAATGTGCCTGTCTTTATCATATCCCCAGGTATTTTGTATCTTCCCTTGTCATCGAGAAAAATTTTCCCTTGGCTTATTAGGGAATCTAATAATTCCTTCAGCTCATTCTTCTCACCCTTTGGGACCTGCAATATGGCTACTATATCCCTAAACCTCATAGGCTTATATTCACTACTCGAAAAGAAATTCTCGAGCATCCTTATTCTTTCTTCTATTTTATTATTTTCTTTCATGTTTACTCCTAAATTAAATTTTTTAGCTATTGATAGTATACCATATATTGCATTATTTATTGCATTTTTTTGTACAAGTCCGTATTTTCTATTATATAAAAAAACACCCTGGCATCCAGAGTGTTTTAGCTTTATTTACCAATTAAGATTAAGTACCACTGAGAGTACAATAAATAATGTAGCAAGTATCTTAGTTGATCTTACAATCATACCTTCAGCAGAACGTCCTTTATTCTTACTCCAGTAAGATTCGGAAGCACCGGTCAAGGCACCAGACAATCCGGATGACTTACCTTCCTGCTTTAATACGATAAATATTAACACCGCACAAATACCGATATATACTATTTGAACTATAGTTCTTAATACTTCCACGTCAATCCTCCATTCCACTGAAAAACACTAGGACTATTCTATCATATAATGATTTAAATTTCAACTATTTTTTAATTAATAAGGATTTACCTGTCATTTCATCAGGCTTTTTCATACCCATCATATCAATTAAGGTAGGAACTATATCAGCCAGGCGTCCGCCTTCTGCTAAGGTATAGTCCTTATCAAAATTAATTAATATAAAGGGAACCGGATTTGTTGTATGAGCGGTAAATGGTTCATTTGTGTTGTAATCCAATAATTGCTCAGCATTTCCGTGGTCAGCGCAGAGGAACATCTGACCGTCAACGGATAGGAGTGCATCTATGGCCTTGCCCACACATTCATCTACTGCTTCTACAGCCTTAACTGCAGCTTCCATTATACCAGTATGCCCAACCATATCAGGATTTGCAAAGTTACAGATTATCACATCATACTTCTCAGACTTTATAGCTTCAACTAGATTTTCAGCTACCTTGTATACACTCATTTCAGGTTGAAGGTCATAGGTTGCAACCTTGGGAGAATTGACAAGTATTCTATCCTCACCTTCATTTGGAACCTCAACACCAGCGTTAAAGAAGAAGGTAACGTGAGCATATTTCTCTGTTTCTGCTAGTCTAAGCTGTGTCATTTTATGTTCAGCTAGGAACTGACCGAAGGTATTATCTATAGATACTTTATGGAAGGCTACTAGCTTATTTGGTATGGTGATATCATATTCGGAAAAGCATATATAGGTTAGGTTCAATCTATCTTTACCGCGGTCAAAGCCCTTAAAATCATCACTACAAAATGCTCTTGTAATTTCTCTAGCTCGGTCTGGTCTGAAGTTGTAGAAGATAACTGAATCATTATCCTTAACAGTTGCTACCGGCTTGCCATCTTCTTGTACCACACAGGGTACTACGAACTCATCATAGACTTCCTTATCATAGGAATTCTGTACAGCAACCACAGAATTTTCTGCTCTATCTCCCTCTCCATATACCATGGCACGGTATGCTTTCTCAACACGGTCCCAGCGATTGTCTCTATCCATTACATAATAGCGTCCCATTACTGTGGCAATCTTTCCAACACCAGTCATCCTCATCTTCTCTCCAAGCTCTTCAATAAAGCCCTTGCCTGAGGCAGGAGGTGTATCTCTACCATCTAAGAATGCATGAACATAAACATTCTTAAGTCCATGACGCTTGGCAAGTTCCAATAGTCCATACAAATGTGTATTATGACTATGAACGCCGCCATCTGATAACAATCCAAAGAAATGTAAATCCGAATTGTTTCTTTTACAATTATCTATTGCTGCAAGTAGAGCTGCATTTTCAAAGAAGGTTCCATCCTGGATTTCCTTTGTTATTCTTGTAAGCTCCTGATATACGATTCTACCTGCTCCTATATTAATATGACCAACCTCTGAATTACCCATCTGACCTTCAGGAAGTCCTACTGCCATACCGCTTGCATTACCCTTAACAAATGGATATTCCTCCATTAATCGGTCCATAACGGGTGTATTTGCAGCTGCTATAGCATTGGCCTCCTTTTTATCATTAAGACCGAAGCCGTCTAATACCAATAATACTGTTGGTTTTTTACTCATATTTAACCTCTTTCTAACGCCTTTGTTCACTATCCGTCGTCTATTTGTAGTTTACAATCTTTCCAAAATCAGCCTTCAGACTTGCACCACCTACTAATCCACCATCTATATTAGGCTGACTAAATAGTTCCTTAGCACTGGATGCGCTTACGCTTCCACCGTACTGTATACGAATAGCCTCAGCTGTATCATTATCATATATTTCAGCAATACAATCACGAATTGCCTTACATACCTCTTCAGCCTGCTCAGTTGTAGCTACCTTTCCTGTGCCAATCGCCCAGATAGGCTCGTAAGCTATTACTGACTTAGCTGCCTGCTCCTTTGTAACGCCAAGGAAGGCCACCTTAATCTGCTGACGAACAAAATCAATGGTTACACCCTGCTCTCTTTGTGCTAGTGATTCACCACAGCAAATTATAGGTGTAAGTCCATGCTCGAATGCCTTTAATACTTTTTTATTGACAGTCTCATCTGTCTCAGCAAAATATTCTCTTCTTTCTGAATGGCCTATTATAACATATTTTACTCCAACTTCAGTAAGCATATTCGGAGCTATCTCGCCAGTGTAAGCACCACTCTCCTCAAAATACATGTTCTGTGCGCCAATATTAATATTGGTTCCCTTAGCAGCCTCTACTGCTGGAATTAGGCTGATTGCAGGAACACAAAACACTACATCCGCCTCATCTGTAACCACAAGTGGCTTTAACTCATTTATTAATTGCACTGCCTCACTGGGCGTCTTGTTCATCTTCCAATTACCTGCAATTATTTTTCTACGCATAATAATTCTCCTTTATTTGTATTTGGTACCGGGTACGGTACCCGGTACAGTTTTATTATTAAATTGTAGCAAGCTTTTCCGTAAAACTCAATAGCTAATACGGATAAGCTTGCTACTTAGGTCATTGTACCCGGTACAATAACGGTTTTATAGGTTTATTTATTGTTTGCTGCTGCCACACCAGGTAGCTCCTTGCCTTCTAGGAATTCCAGAGATGCGCCACCACCGGTGGAGATATGGGACATCTTATCACCAAATCCAAGCTGGTTAACAGCTGCTGCAGAATCACCGCCACCAATAATGGTTGTAGCATCTATATCTGCCAGTGCTTCAGCTATTGCAATAGTACCATTAGCAAAATTAGACATCTCAAACACACCCATAGGTCCGTTCCATACTACTGTTTTAGCATCCTTAATTGCATCTGCAAATAACTTGCGTGTCTCTTCTCCAATATCGAGTCCCTGCCAATCAGCCTCGATTTCTCCACTTTTAACTGTCTTAAACTCTGTATCATTGGAAAATTCTTTAGCTACTACTGTATCAATAGGTATTAATAACTTAACACCTTTCTTTTCTGCCTTAGCTAACATATCCTTAGCATAATCTAGATAATCAGCTTCTAGTAGAGACTTACCAACTTCCTCACCCTGAGCCTTCATAAATGTGTAAGCCATACCACCGCCGATAATTAATGTATCTACCTTGTCTAGAAGATTATCTATTACGGATATTTTACTGGAAACCTTAGATCCTCCGAGGATAGCCACAAAAGGTCTCTTTGGATTATTAACTGCATTACCTAAGAACTCAATTTCCTTTTGCATAAGATATCCTACAACAGCAGTATCAACATATTTTGTAACACCAACATTGGAGCAGTGAGCTCTATGAGCTGTACCAAATGCATCATTTACAAATACGTCACAAAGAGAAGCAAGCTCCTCGCTAAATGTATCTATGTTCTTTGTCTCTTCTTCCCTATAGCGGGTATTCTCTAGTAGAACTACATCTCCGTCCTGCATAGCAGCTACTGCAGCCTTTGCATTCTCTCCTACTACATTATCATCCTTAGCAAATTTTACTTCCTTGCCTAAAACTTCTGATAATCTTACTGCAACTGGTGCAAGTGAAAGCTCTGGCTTAGGAACTCCCTTAGGTTTACCCAGATGAGAGCAAAGAATCACCTTGCCTCCATCATTTATCAGCTTTTTAATTGTAGGAAGTGCTTCTACTATACGAACCTCATCTGTTATTTTACCATCTTGTAGAGGTACATTGAAATCACATCTTACAAGAACTCGTTTACCTTTTACATTAATATCATCAACTGATTTTTTTTTCAGCATTGTCTGTATACTCCTTTCAAACCTATAAATCTATATTAAATCTTATATAGATTATTATAATCTATTTATATTTTTATGTAATAGGAAGACAATCCTTTTACATAAAAACGGGCCCGGTCCAAAAAGACCGGACCCATCATGGATCAAAAGCTAAAGAAATAAGTCTTAAGCTAATTCATTAAAATATTTAATGGTTCTTACCATGTTGCTGGTGTATGAATTCTCATTGTCATACCAAGCTACTACCTTAACTAAGGTCTTGCCATCCTCAAGATCCATAACAGCGGTCTGAGTAGCATCAAAGATTGAACCATAAGTGCTTCCGATGATATCTGAGGATACAATCTCATCCTCTGTGTATCCGAAGGATGCATCAGCTGCTGCCTTCATAGCTGCATTAACCTCTTCAGCTGTAACTTTCTTCTTACATACTGCTGTTAAGATTGTTGAGGAGCCTGTAGCCACAGGAACTCTCTGTGCAGCGCCAGCTAGCTTACCAGATAATTCAGGAATAACCAAACCGATTGCCTTAGCAGCACCGGTGGAGTTAGGAACGATATTAACTGCTGCTGCTCTAGCTCTTCTTAAGTCACCCTTTCTATGAGGACCATCTAATGTCATCTGATCACCGGTATAAGCATGAATAGTCATCATATAACCCTGATCGATTGGAGCTAACTTATTTAATGTAGCTGCCATAGGAGCAAGACAGTTAGTTGTGCAGGATGCTGCAGATATAATTGTGTCGGATGCCTTTAGGATATTCTCATTAACACCAAATACAACTGTTGGAAGATCATTTCCTGCAGGTGCAGAGATAACTACCTTCTTAGCACCAGCATCAATATGTGCCTGAGACTTTGCTTTGGAAGCAAAGAAACCTGTACACTCTAAAACTACATCTACATCTAACTCTTTCCAAGGTAATTTGGAAGGATCTGCTTCACTATAAATTCTGATTTCTTTTCCATCAACAACGATAGAATTTTCTTTAGCAACTACTGTATCAGCCTTCGCATATCTACCCTGAGCTGAATCGTATTTTAATAGGTGTGCTAACATTTTTGCATCTGTTAAATCATTAAGAGCTACTATCTCATAACCTTCTGCACCGAACATCTGTCTGAAAGCAAGACGGCCGATACGTCCAAAACCATTAATTGCTACTTTTACTGCCATGATTAATTCCTCCTATTATTTGATTTATTATAACTTTCATAATTTATTAATACCGCCTAAGCAGTATATAAAACATAATATCAAGAAAAAGCGACCATCAATCCTGCTTGTCAATTTTTTCTCAATCATAATTTTACACAATATAAACCAAAATTTCAAGGGTTTACTATGTTTTTTATTGATTATTATGATATTAGTTATAATTCAGGTTATTAAACAATGTTTTTTGTGCATTTTTTAATTGTTACTGTTATATGATATTTCACTTCCAACAAAGTTTGCAATATTAAGGGAGTGATCAGATATCCTTTCAAGATTTATTAAAGCATCTATAAAGATTACCCCATTCTCTGATGAACAGACTCCCTGTGACAGTCTGTCAATATGTTTCTGACGTAGTTCATCCTTTAGCCTGTCCACTATCTTTTCCTTCTCAGCAACTTTACGAATATAATCCCGATTTTCTGTAGCTCTGGCTTTTAAAGCCAGCTCAAAAGATTCTTGAGCAATACTACAAATTTCTTTTAATTCGTCATAAGCATCATCAGATAGATAAATATCATTATTAACCTTTTCAACTGCTAGCTCAGCCAAATTATCTGCATGATCACCTATTCTTTCTATATTGGAAACTGCATGAAAGAGATTGTTCACAATTTTTTTATGTTTATCTGTTAAGGAAAGATTGTTTATCTTAACCAAATACTCACTAATTATCTTCTGATGGGCATCTATAACCTTTTCCGTCTCAAAAACTTTTTTTGCCTTCTCTTCATCATTGTTTAGTAAGGCATCTATAGCTACTCTTGTATTATTAAGGGTTATTTCTCCCATGTGAAGTACTTCCTTAATTACATTCTGTACTGCAAATGATGGTGTTTCAAGAATACGCTCGTCCAGATGGCGTAGTGTAATTTGTACCTCATCCGTAACAACTTCAACCTTCGAATCATCAATAAATAATCCTGACAGCTTAACCAATCCCTTAGCAAAGGGGAATAAGATGATAGTATTAGTCAAATTAAATATAGTATGGAATATAGATATCTGTGTACTACTTATATTTGAGCCAGCAAAGCTTGGTTGGACTCTAAATACTACAAACATTACAGTACCAAATATTACAGCCCCAATAACATTAAATGATAGATGTATTATAGCTGCACGCTTTGCAGTCTTACTAGCACCTATACCAGATAATATTGCCGTAATACAGGTTCCAATATTCTGCCCCAGGGTAATGAATATTGCTGATTGCCAATTTACTATGCCAGCCATGGCCAAGGTTTGTAATATACCAACTGAAGCAGAAGAACTTTGAATAATTGCAGTAACAATTGCACCCACAAGTATTCCAAGAACTGGGTTCTTGCCAAGTACTACAAATGCACTCTCAAATATAGAACCCTCAGCCTGTGCATATGGTTTAATTACATCTGACATGAATTTTAATCCTATAAATAAAAGACCTAGGCCAATAATTATATCAGCTATATCTTTCTTCTTTTTATTCTTACATATTAATGTTAAAATTACACCTACTGCTATTAGTAATGGAGCAAAAAAATCAGGTTTTAAAAGAGTACTCCATTCACCCATCGATACAAGCCAAGCCGTTACTGTTGTTCCGATATTCGCTCCCATTATGACCCCGGTTGCTTGAACAAGATTCATAATGCCTGCATTAACAAAACCAACCATCATAACTGTGGTGGCTGAAGAGCTCTGGATAATAGCTGTTACTAATGCTCCTACTATAACAGCCATAAACCTATTATTTGTAAGATAACCCAATAAGCGCTTCAACTTATTTCCCGCGGATTTTTGTAGTCCATCTCCCATCATGTTCATACCGTATAGGAACATTCCTAAGCCACCGGCAAAAACAAATATCACTTCTAACAGTTCTAGTGTTTTCATCTTTCCTCCTATTATTCTATGTAATAATTAGCATACGGAAATAGAATAACACATTTTGAATAGCTCGTAAATTGTTTTTTTATTTTTTTATGAGCCAGTTCCATTATAAGATATAGCCCCCTTCATCCAGATCTTATAGCTAATATAAAAGAACAATAATCCTAGAAGCGGAGATAACCAGGCTAATAGCGGAATATTATCAGGCCTTAAAAAAAATAAACTTGGATAATATGCTATAAATGCTATAGGAATAATAAATGTAAAAACAAATCTAAATACAGTGTTGAATATAGTTATAGGATATTTTGCATAGTCCTTGAATTTGAATGCAGTAACCATGATATATCCTGATCCCATTATCCAAAAGCAGCTTGCCGCAGCAGCATTCATGAGCGCAATCATAAAGAGCGATGCCGTAATTAAGGCAATTACTAGCTTCACTATAATCAACAGAGAGATCTCCAATTGTAGCTTCTGCCATGAGTAAGTCAATGTCCCTATACCGAAAAGAAACTGACCTACTCCCTTTATATCAAATACTTCAGAAATATAGTA